>JAZDKR010000046.1:0-2068 GCA_043802785.1 Elusimicrobiota bacterium | reverse complement strand
ACTTCGGTTCTTTTTCTTTTTGCTCACTGTCAGGGCAAATGATTTCGTTATTAAATTCTTTCATAATTATTGGATCGTAAATAATAATGTAAAATCAAGTAATTTACATTTATAATGTTACGATTTATGATTACAAATATTCCCGACTTCCGCACGGGGACACCCAAAACGCTAATTTTCAGCCATCATTTTGAATAAAATTTGTTGGTCATTATCCATTTTTAGATACTTGAATTTCTGCTTTTTTGAATCTGGCAGAATGTATGTCATTTTATACATGTTCTGTGTAAGCTCAATTGCGCGTTTCGCGCTAATTCCGATTTTATTTTTTTGAAGTAGTCGTTCCAATTCTTTGTAAATCGCATAAGCAGTAAAAGAGATGCAGATGTGCGCTTCAATTCGGTTTTTCAATTGATGATAAATTGGACGTATCCGCAAATCGGTTTTTGAAATCCGGAATGCTTTTTCAACTTGCCAAAGCTGGGTGTAGTTCTTTACCACATCGTCAACGCTTAATTCGGTATTGGTGACATAACCCTTGAGTCCGTCCCATTTCGAATCCGCCTTGATTTTTTCTTCGTCGATTATGACTTCAAGTTTCCCCGTTATTTTTAAAAATTTATTATAACCTCGATTGTTAATATGCTTTTTCGTCAACTTTCCTGATTGTATCTGTTTCTTTAATTTTTTCAAACCTTTTTCACGATTGCAACTATCTTTCTTTTTTCGTTTTCCTGAATACGTGACAATCAGCCATGTGCCGTCCGTTTTTTCTATTTTAACACCGCCGCCGTCCTCTAGCCCGACGCTTTGTTTGAAAATATTTTCCTTGACCACGTCTGTTTCGTTCTTGATGCGTGCGCCGATGATGAAAGTGTAACCATTGTTTTTTAATATTTCAATATTGTCTTTTGATAGCAGTCCCGCATCGGCCACTACGATCGGATTGGGAAAGTCATATTTTTTACCAATCGCTTGTAAAATAGGCAAGAAGGTGTGTCCTTCAAACGTATTGCCTTTGAAAATATCGTAACCGATCGGATAACCGTTTTCACCAACCAGCAGTCCAATCATTATTTGCGGCTGTTGAAATTTACCGTCTTTGGAAAACCCAATGCGACGCAAATCATCCTCGTCTTCAATCTCAAAGTAGAGCGTTGTCATGTCGTAAAAGACAACCGTAATATTTCCGTGGAGTATTTTCTTGGTATGCTCAAATGATATTTTTTCCACTCGCTCTTTATACTTATTTTGCAATTCATCCATGAAACGATAGATTCTGTCCGAAGAAACAAAAACATTTTTGTATCTTTGGAGATAATCGATTGTTTTTAATTTAGAGCCGGGATAGACTAGCCGAGCAATCACCAGATGTCGGAACAGGTCGCTCGGGAAAATATTAAAACCGATACGATCGAACAATGAACCTAAAATTAATTCTGGTCCAATCACATTTATTTGAGCGTTAGCCATGGAGCCAAGATATTCATCAATTTTTTTATCAAATTCCGTTTCCCACCCCAACGGTAATTGTCCCATTATTTCTGGAATCATTTGATTGGCTTCTAAAACCAGTTTATCGATTTCGGAAACATCATCGGAGCAACCTACAGTTTTAACAACCTTGTATTCTCTAGCCGACTTAGAAATAATTTGCACGCTCACTTTACCGCTTTTATTTTTCTTTTTTCTGACAAACATACCACTATTTTACATTGGGACACCCAAAAAGAAAAGAGCAATGGCTAATGTTAAATTAAAACGCGAGTTTGAAATTTAGGGTGCGGAAGTCGGGGGGACAATTGAGTGGCACGGCTGTCATCTTCCAATAGAAACTGATATGCTGGTCGCGCAAAAAATTTGCGAAATCATATCTAAAAAAACAAAAGCCTATGCGTTGCCGCCGATTTATTTGGGAACTGATCGGGAAAGAAAAGTCGGCAACAAAAAATTTGTCGGCATGAACTCAAAGTTGGGCAAAGAGCTTGAAGGCAGTTTGTATTATTTAAAACCAATTGCGCTATCGCGAATGGTTGAAGGCTTGGTTGAAAATTTGATAAAACAAGGT
>JAZDKR010000045.1:0-12283 GCA_043802785.1 Elusimicrobiota bacterium | reverse complement strand
ATTTACTCATATTTTATCTTATTCCTAATTTTTTGTGCATCTGCGGAATTATTGAAACATTTTCAAGTTTTGTCTCAGCAAACTTTTTTAATGTGCGAATTCTTTCAAATGGCATTGCATCAACATTCTTAACAGGTGTTACCGGCTGGATAACAAGTGGGATTGAAGCATCAACTTCCGAAATAATTCCAACCGCTTTTTTAAACTCTTTGTCGGTGGATTTTGAGGTTACAACGATTTTTACGAATGTATTCTTTTTTGCCGCTTTCAGAAATTTCTTGTGTTCTCGCCAGTATTCTAAACCGCATGCAGACGGAAGTTTTATATCCATAGCGACACAATCAATATCCTCGGCAATTTTGGAAAAATTTTCATAAAGAGTGCCATTGGTGTCAAGATATGTTTTCATTCCTCTTTTTTTGAAATACGGAATGATTCCTGATATTGTCTCAACATAAAGCAATGGTTCTCCACCAGTAAAAGAAATAGTGAAAACATTTTTTGCCGCTGAAATTTCGCTTTCAATGCTATCTATAATTTCTGGTACCGTTTTAATTTGTCCATCGACGACGGAACGGCTTAACGGTGTATCACAATAATCACATTGCAAATTGCACCCGGAAAACCTTACGAAAACCATCGGCATTCCCGCATAAATCCCTTCTCCCTGAATAGATGTAAAAATTTCCGAAATTCTACCTGTCATATTTAACACCAGAGATTAGGAAAATGGAAATTAGGAAATTAGGGATGAGACAAAACCCTAATCTCACAATCTCATCCGCCTCTGGCGGATAATCTCGGGTTTTTATTTGCCCTTAAATGTTAGGTCTTCATACCAGCTGGTCTTTAATGCCAGCGAGGGCAAAACCTTTGGCACGCAAAATGCAGGCATCACATTTTCCGCACGGTTTTTTACTGCCGGCATAACAAGACCATGTTAATTCAATTGGAACCCCCAACTTTATCGCCAATTCCACAATTTCTTTTTTCGATTTGTAAAGTAACGGCGTTTCAATTTTTATATCTCCGTTTTTTCCGCAAGCGACGGCTAACAGTTTGTTGAAATTTTTGTAATACGCTGGACGACAATCAGGATAACCTGAAAAATCAACTGCATTAGCGCCTATAAAAATTTTTTTTGCCCCTATTGTTTCGGCAAAAGAAAGGGCATAACTTAAAAAAATTGTATTCCTGCCCGGAACATATGTGGACGGAATTTCGCTGCCGATTTTTTGTTATATGGAATTTGTTTCTTTTTGTCAATTAAAGAACTACCTTTCCATGGAAAAGATATTTTTATTATTTTATAAGGGCATTTTGCACTTTCGGCGATTTTTTTTGCACTCTCCAATTCACAGATGTGCCTCTGCCCATAATCAAAAATCAGGCAACTACTTATGTATTTTTTCTTCGTCAGATATAAAACAGTAGATGAGTCAAGCCCACCTGACAACAAAACAACTGCCTTAAAACTTTTTTTCATACCTTTCGCTACACCAACAGATAGACCTCTTTCTAACTTTCCACTTTATAACTTTATAACTGTCTCATAATATGTTGCACAGTTTTTCTCGGTCTCCCAGACAGTGACTTCAGTAATCTGTAATCTGCAATCTGTAATCTGCAATCTGATTTTGTCATATATGTGTTTCGCTATATTTTCTGCGGTAGGATTAACCCCAGCGGAATCAAAAGGCGAAATGTCGTTCAGATAACTGTGATCAAATTTTGACAGCACCTCTTTTAGAATTTTTTTTAAGTCAGTAAAATCAATAAGCATTCCGCTTTTATCAAGAGTTTTTCCCGAAACGGTCAGACGAACCCTGTAATTATGACCGTGCAATTTTTCGCACTTGCCTTTGTAATTTCTTAAATTATGAGCCGCCGAAAATTCATCTTCAACCGTAATGCTATACATATCATAATCGCCAAACTGACGCTAAACTTTGAAAAACTCGCGAAACCAACGCGAAACTTTTGCGTCTGTTTCGCGTTTTGTTTCGCGTCTGTTTCGCGGGTGTTATTCTATGTCCACCTTTTTGACATCAGTCACAATTTTTCCTAAAAATATTTTGCCCAATTCGGAAAATTTATCCGGCGAATCGGAAACATAAAATCTCAAATGCCCGTGGTTTTTCGCTGCCCTGATTAAACCATTACCAAATAATATTTTTTTGACATCTTTGGAAACCTCTTCTGCAGAATCAATAAGTTTTATATTTCTGCCGACAACTTCCTGAATAATTTTTTTAAGCATCGGATAATGAGTACATCCTAATATTACAACATCGCAGCAGGCTTTTTTCAACGGTTGTAAATAAACTTTTGCAATATCTTTTGTAATTTTTCCATCAGTCCATCCCTCTTCAACTAAAGGAACAAAAAGCGGGCATGGTTGTTGAAAAACTTTAATTCTTCTATCAAATTTTTTAATTGTATTTTGATATGATTTACTTTTTATCGTGGCGAAGGTTCCGATAATACCGATTTTTTTATTAACAGTTGAGGAAACCGCGGCACGAACGCCACTTTTTATCACACCGATAACAGGTATATTCTTTGCAACTTTTTTTATATCATTAAACGCAAGAGCAGATGCGGTATTGCAGGCAACCAACACAAGTTTTACATTATGCTCTATTAAAAATTTCGTAATTTGCTGGGAAAATCTCCTCACCGAGTTTTTTGATTTAGTTCCATATGGCACTCTTGCGGTATCACCGAAATAAATTATATTTTCCGACGGTAAAATCTTTCTTAACTCCTTCAAAACGGTAAGACCGCCGAGACCTGAATCAAAAATTCCGATAGGATTATTATTTAAGCCGCTTTTCATATTCCTTTATCCCGTTATAAACACTTTCTGTTATTTTTTTCTGAAATTTTTTCTGGTTGAGAAGTTTTTCTTCCTTAATGTTTGATAAAAAAGCCGCCTCGACTAAAACGGCTGGCATCGTAGCACCTCTTAAAACATAAAAATTCGCCTGCTTGACACCGCGACTATCTAAATTAGAAAATTTTTCGCAAATTCCCTTGTTAATAAATCCGCAAATAGACGATGATTCGTTTATGAACTCGTTAACAGCCATTGATAAAAGAAGTTTTTCTATGTCTCTTTTGCCGGAAATAGAAGATTTTTCAAGTGCAATCACGGAGTTTTCCATATTCGCCACTGCTTCGGCGGCACGGTCGGTTGCCTTTTCCGATAAAAAATAAATTTCAAAACCGCGAGTATCGTCGGAAATAGAGGCATTGCAATGAATACTCACAAACAGG
This sequence comes from Elusimicrobiota bacterium, assembly GCA_043802785.1. Taxonomy (GTDB): domain Bacteria; phylum Elusimicrobiota; class UBA8919; order UBA8919; family UBA8919; genus JAZDKR01. The sequence continues at coordinate 9,004 of JAZDKR010000045.1, read as the reverse complement.
TCAGCCATAACCCTGTTGGCAAATTTTGTTCTTTCAGAAAGCGGAATAAAAATGTCGTCTGACCTTGTCAAAAAAACATCATAGCCGTCTTTCTTTAAAATTTCCCCCAACCGTTTAGCAATTGCAAGATTTATATCCTTTTCTTTCGTTCCTTTGGGTCCTACTGCTCCGGGGTCCTCTCCGCCATGACCTGCATCAACAACAATTTTGTTGAACTTATGTATCGCTTTGGTTGGTTTTGATTTTTTTATTTCATTGGTCTCAACAATCGGAATTTCTTCTTCCGGCTTCGCCTCTGGTAAAAAAATGTCTAACGGTATATTTGTTTCTTCACCTGCGGCAAACCTACTCGGCGAAAAACCTGTCGCCGACGGTGCCAACACGGAAGATAAATCTGTAAATCTCGCAGACACCTCACCAATTCTTTCAACATCAATCACAAGACGAAACGGAGACACAAGAGTAAATGTATCTGTTTTTCCTGAATAAGTTCCGAGATGGACGACGAATAAAATGTCTCGCTCCAAATTGGTCGCATCAATATTATCAACAACACCATCATTTACGGTAATTGACGATTTTTCAGAGTTCACTTTACTTCTGTAAATTTTTACTGCAATTTTTTTTTCTCTTGACGAATCAATCTGAATCTCTTTTTTTTCGACCATCTGAATTACCAGACGGGTCTTATCTTTATAGGAATAATATCTCGGCGGAAAAATATCCGGAATAACTGAAACCCGCAAAATGAGACGGCGATAATCCCATTCACTATAAAAACCAGAAACATCAGCAAAAGATCTTGTAAGCACAAATTCAAGCGGAATGAGCAGTTTGCCATCTTCTAATTTTGCTGACTTGTTTATATGCCGTTCAATTTTATCAACTGTAACTTTTTTTGAGCCAATCTGAAAAACTATTTCTTTATTATTCAGGGTAAGAATGACTTTTTTTGACTTTGGATACCAGTTGGTTTTTGCACCGTAAATTTTTGCGATATCGTCGGTCGACAAATAACCCATTCCCTGAACAAAAAAAAGTGGAACGGATGAAAAAGTTGAATTTTCTTTTACCACATTAATTGTTTTTGTCTCAGAGGAAAGAGCAGTGATAAGTGGTAAGTGGTAAGTAGTAAGTAGTAAAACAACAACAGTGATACGGTGATATGGTGATACGGTTCGCCGCGGCGAACGGTTTTTACATATCAACATATCAGCATATAAGCGTATAAGCGATTTTGTTTTCATTTTTTCTACAAACAGGTCGTTCCTACGGAACTGATTCGTCGTTTATCATTCATCATTCATAATTCACAATTCATAATTGTCTCTATTCACCTGCTTTTCAGCATATCAAGGTAATTCGTATAATTTGCCTTTATTTCCGCAATTGAATCACCACCGAATTTTTCACAAAATGCTTTCGCTATTTCAATTGCAACGACTGCTTCACCAATAACACCGGCAGCAGGAACCGCACATATATCGGAACGAACAATCTGTGCTTTTATGCTTTCCTTTGTTTTTATATCAACCGACTGCAACGGTTTTGATAATGACGGAATCGGCTTCATTGCAGCACGAACAATTATCTGCTCGCCGTTAGAAATTCCACCCTCAATACCTCCCGCATTGTTTGATTTACGCCAATAACCGCTCGCTTTATCGTAAAAAATTTCGTCGTGAACATCGGAACCTAATTTTCTGGATATATCAAATCCACGACCAATTTCAACACCTTTTATCGCCTGAATTGACATCACCGCATATGACAGGCAAGCATCAAGTTTCAAATCCCACTGAGTATGGTTTCCAAGTCCAACAGGCACGCCATCTACAACAACCGTAAAAATTCCGCCAACGGTATCACCGTCTTCCTTTGCCTTTTCAATGGCTTCCATTATTACTTGAGTCGTTTTTTCGTCGAGACATCTAACCGCCGACTTTTCTGCAAGTTCGGCAATATCTTCAATTTTCATTTTTACCCCAATAGATAGTTCCGCAATGCGAGATCCAACTGGGTAAATTGACGGAGCACAAATACCTGCAATCTCTTCTGTAAAAGAAATTATTTTTATACCGAACTCTCTTAAAAATTTTTTGCAAATCGCACCAACGGCAACACGAGATGCTGTTTCTCTCGCGGAAGCCCTCTCAAGAATATCCCTCGTGTCATCTGTATTAAACTTTAAAATCCCTGGTAGATCGGCATGCCCCGGACGAGGATGCGTTAATTTTAATTTTTCGTCGGCATCAGATGGCTCTGTTGCCATTATTGTTTTCCAATTTTCCCAATCCTTGTTTGAAATCGTCAACGCAATAGGTGAGCCAAGTGTCCTTCCGTGGCGAACACCGGAAGTAATAGAAACTTTGTCACTCTCAATTGATTTCATCCTTTCGCCGCGACCAAAACCTTTCTGACGACGGGCAAGTTCACAGTTTATGAAATCCTCGTCTAATTCAAGCCCTGAAGGAATGCCCTCTAATATGGCAGTAAGACATCTTCCGTGTGATTCACCGCTGGTTACATATCTTATCATCCCACCACCCTCCTTTTATAACTTTATCTCTGGGAATTTCTGACTCCACCACTCTTTAATTATTTCTTCTAAAAGTTGTCTCACATTTGCCTCAGTATAGAACAATTTTAACAAATATTGTTCTATAAACAAACTATATCAAATCTATTCTGATTGTCAGGTGCCAATGGTTATTATTTTAATTTCTCTTCAATGTCTCTTTTTAAAATCCCTTTGATGTTCTTACTCAAGTTGATAACAAAATTTCTGTCTTTAATTAAATTTTCCAAATCAAAGATTATACTTTGACTGTCAACTTTTTCCACAATTCTTATGAGTTCTTTTTTTAGTTCTTCTATATCTTTGAATTCTTTAAGATACTCTAAGTTCGGTTTTATTCCTTTTTCTAAATACCACATTAAATCAAAATAATCTCTGCCCTTTACTTTTGCTAATGTTTTTCCTTTTTTATCAGTTTTTTCCCATTTTCTTAATAAAATCGCTCTAATTTTTGTTGCCATTAAGGTTGATAAATCAAAAGTTCTGATTAAAATTGAACGATTGAACTTAAAAAGAGGTCTGATTTCTGTTTTGTAATTTCGGTGAAAATCAAACTGACTAAAAATTTCAACTTTGAGAAAAAGAAAATCTGATTCAGATGGACTAACTAAACCCAATTCTTTTAAAATCGGGAATTTGAGATAGATTCTGAATTTCTGAACCTTGGTTGAAAATGACAGTTCAGTTTCTTTTTCAAAAAATTTTTCTAAATCTTTTGACAACTGAAAAATATCTATCTTTTTTTCCGAATCTACAAAATCAAGATCTTCGGAAAGTCGTGGTAAACCAAAACAATGAGTTAGACAAGAACCGCCGTAAAAAACCAAATCACTATACTCGGGATGGGCATAGATAAAATCCAAAACCAAAATCTGGAGGTATTCTTTGATAATATTCCTTTTAAAAATCCCTGATGATTTGGTATGTTCGCTAATAAGTTTTTTGATAAAATTTAATGTTTCGTTCATACTTTTCCCTTAAAAATAGTGGTAAAAATTTCTTTAATTTTTTTTGAACTATCTAAATCCACAAATTTTTTAAATTCGGCGATATCTTTTTTTGTGAACTCGTCCAGATTTAATCTGAGTTCATCAATTGTTTTTTCATTAATTAGAATATTTTTTCTTAAATACAAAAAATCAAAAAGTGCTTTGGCTTTTGTTGCTTTGTAAATGAAAAAATTGTCCATTTTTATTGTATTAAAACCACTAAATAATTCGTCCTTGATATGGTGATAATTAAAGATGCCAAATTCATTTTTTAACCTTTTTGTTTTATTTTTTGTTATTAGAGTGAAATTCTGAATAAACTCAGTTAAGATATTATACTCAGCAAGCACATATTCTAAACTAAGATAGGAAGGTGAATATAAGATAGCGGCAATAAATTCTAAATAATCTTTTAAGAGATTTCTTTTTTCAAGTTCGCTAATGTAATTCATAGAAACATAACAACCCCTTTTTAGAGGACGAATCATCTCTCTTTTTGCCAATCTTGATAGTAAGATTTTGAGATAATTTTTATTTACCTTAAAAGCAATTAAGTCATTAATAGAAAAATAGGGGAGGTTTCTTGTCTTTTCAATGATTATCTTTGATTTGCATTCTTTTTTATCAATTTTTTTCATTTTTAATCGTTTCCAATAGTATACACATATTGTATGCTATTGGAAATGAAAAGTCCCAAGTTTTTTAGTCGACTTAAATAAAATTATCACCCATAGAATAGGACTTATCAAGCATAACGGTCCCACAATGAAAACTAATGGAAAGGATATGATATTCCAAATATCAAGGGTCTCAAAAGTCTCCTGAGATATTAGCCCCATCGCTGTTGTATCCACCCCTATCATTATAAGTGAACCACCTGTGCCACAAATTATAGTGATGATGCCTGTAAGGGTAGCAATCAAACCAAGGTGTGTTTTTAACTTTAATAAGCCGATACCAAATAGAACCAAGTGTAATACTTCACAATTTCGGTAACAGTTTTTGATTGCTTTATCGTGCGTGGTGTCATTGCGAGGAATGAAATGACGAAGCAATCTCAAATAACATTTTTCCGACTAAAGTGAGATTGCCACGAGCCGATAAATCGGCTCTCGCAATGACAAATTAGTTCAATAGCCCAGTTGTTACCGAAATTGCGAAGTATTACACCTCAAGCGTTGCACTTCGTTATTGAACTGGCGAAACTTAAATCTTTTCTTTTCTGTGGAAATCTGCGTCCCATTTTAACTTGCCTAACTATTTTTATAGGATTGTTGTAATTTAGCCCGTGCTAAATCGTAGCACCTTCCCATAAAAAGTCAATGGCGTGTTTTATGGGGACAAGCCACACTATACGGGGACAAGCCCCTACACTACCTGATGTAAACAAATTTTATCTTGTCTAATCAGTCCTTTATCTGTCTACCTCGTCCCTCTCCTCAAAACTTTTTTCATTAAATCAACCGGCGGAACTTTTCCAGTCCACAATTCAAGTGACTTCGCTCCTTGATAAACAAGCATATCTAGACCATCAGAAAAATCCGCACCTATTTTTTTTGTATCTTTCAAAAGTTGCGTTTCTCTGTTATAGACGACATCATACACGAACAAATTTTTTCTCAAGTATTTTTTATCTATTGGTGAACCGTCGCCTTTTTTCATTCCCACAGGAGTGGCATTTATAAAAATATCCGCTTTTTTTAGTTCATCTGAAATTTGCGGGACTTGGACAATTTTAATTCGCGGGAACGAACCTTCTAAAAAATTTTCTGCTTTTTGGACATCAATATCGGCTATTGTGAGTTGGTTGATTTTTGAATCAATTAGTGCAACGGCAATCGCCTTGGCAACACCGCCACAACCTAACATTACCACATTTTTGTTTCTCGGACTGATTTTTTCAGATATTGATTTTAGAAAACCGTAATAATCCGTGTTGTAACCAGATAGGTTTCCGTTTTTGTTAACGATTGTATTTACTGCACCGATTTTTTTCGCCTCATCAGAAATTCTGTCAAGCTCTTTTATTATGTTTTCCTTGTGGGGAATTGTTACATTAACACCTACGATGTTCAAAATACGGATAGCACTTACGGCATCTGAAAGATTATCCGAAGTTACCTCAAATGGAAGATAGGCAAAATCCAGACACATCTTTTCTAATGCCGCATTGTGCATCAAAGGAGAAAGCGAGTGTTTTATCGGACAACCGAATATTCCCAGAATTTTTGTTTTTGATGAAATCATTGTTTTTTATTCTCCGGCTACCGACAATCTGTTTATCGACAATGACGGACTTCCCGTATTTCCATAAAATCGCAAATCATCCCCGACACAGTCAACATTACCGAACAAATCTAAAATATTTCCGGCAACCGTTACGCCGTGAACGGGAAATTTGATAACACAATTCTCTACAAAAAACCCGTTCACACCAACCGAGAACTCACCGGAAACCGCATCCGCGTTGTGCATTCCCATCGTCTCAGTTATCAAAAGTCCGCTGTCTGTGATACTTTCTATCAGTTCGTTAAAAGAAAAATTTCCTTTTTGAATATAAATGTTTGTGGGCGCAGGACGGGAAATTCCCGAATAACTTCTTGAAGAATTTCCGGTTGATTGGACATTATCCATGTTTGCCGTATATAAATCGTAAAGATAATTTTTAAGCACTCCTTTTTCTATCAGCACAGTTTTTTGTGTAGGTGTCCCCTCGTCATCAAACGACGAGGTCGCTATCCCACCCGTAAGCGTTCCGTCATCAACAATATCTAATTTATCAGAACATACTTTTTTACTGAGTTTTTGTTTAAGAAGCGATACATTTTTCTGCACAGCATATGCGGAAAACGATGAGTCCAAAAGTGAAAGAAATTCGCAGGCAACATTTTGATTAAATACAACAGGATAATTTCCGGTTTTTATTTTTTTAGCCCCCAAAAGATCAATAGCATTTTTTATCGCCTCATTTGTAACACCTTCAAAATTAAGTTCATTCAAAATCCGTTTTACCGACGATTCCCCGCCAACCTGAGTTTCTTTACCGTCAGACGCGATACAGGAAATTCCATATGAAAAAACCGTTCCGCTGGCTGAAAGTTCAAGACCGTTACTGTTCATTATATCCGTTTCTCCCAACGATTCAGAATAAACCGCCCTCACAATACTTTTTATTTTATTGTTTGATAATGCTACGTTTTCCATTTTTTTGATAAGCGCGATTTTTTTTTCTATCGGCTCTTTGCCAAACGAACCATCACATATATCTAATTCTGTTCGCCGCGGCAGATTTGAAGGAATTGCAAGCAAAAGGTACGCATCCGGCTGTAAAAACTCCGAGTTTTTCAGTGCTGACGAAATTAAATCATCCGTTGCCTGCTCATTGAAATTATTTGTATATGCAAATCCTGATTTTCCATTTTTTATAATTTTAATTCCTACACCCTGCGATTCTGAAATATAAAAATCTTCAAGTTTTCCTTCCGCCCAGACAACGGTTGTATCAATACCAGTATCGGCAAAAATTTCCACACCCGACGATAAACCCACCGCTTTTTGTGCTTTTACAAAAATATCTCTGAAAAATTTTTTATCAATCATTTTATCAACGATGTCCAAACCATATAAAACGCAATTATGGCAAGCAGTATAAAAAGCACGCCGATTTTTTTCCGACGAAGAAGCACATATGCATCATTAAACAAAAATTCTTTCGCATACAAATTTATTTTCATAACTAATTTTGGTTTGTACAAATAGATATAACCCAAAAACAAAAGTACAATTCCACAAATAAGTTTCAAGGTAACCATAGTTTTCTCCTCCATTTCCGTCATTCCCTGGCTTGACCATGGAATCTATTCCCGACAATGGATTCCCGATTAAGGCATTCGGGAATGACATCGTTGAAAGATTCTTCAACGATGTCATTTTATAAAAAACATTGCAAAATGTCAATTTTTCTTGTATACTATGGTTGTCAAAATAAGCAATGGTAAATCGCACTACTTTGGTTGTCATTGCGAGAATCCGAAGGACTCGTGGCCTGCCCCTGCGTTAGATTTCGAAGAAATCTGCATGGGGCAATCTCATGAGATTGCTTCGTCATCCCGCCTTGCGGGATTCCTCGCAATCAGACTGTGTCGCAATTGCCATTTCTTAGTTTTGTCATTCCCGCAATCCGTTAGCGGGAATCCATTTTCCGACGATAACACAATATTCTGGATTCCCACTTGCGTGGGAATGACGGGCTTTTTACCAATTATGACACAGTCTGAATGACATGCTTTTCCATAGATGACAGATAAACCTATATGATAGAAAAAACAATCAAATCAAGAAAAATTTACGGTGGTAAACTTCTCAACTTTTATGTTGACGATATATCTCTTCCAAACGGAAAAACAGCAAAAAGAGAATATGTTCGCCAACCACAGGCGGCAGCAGTTATACCAATAATTTCCGACGATAAAATAGTTCTTGTCAAACAATACAGATACCCCGTAAAAAAAATAACTTACGAACTACCAGCCGGAAAATTAGACATCGGAGAGAAAGCAATTGATTGCATTAAAAGAGAACTTGCAGAAGAAACTGGCTTTACTTCAAACAATATAAAAAAACTGATTTCTTTTTATCCGTCAACAGCATTTTCGACGGAAATGCTGCATATATTTGTGGCAAAAAATCTTATCAAGGTTAAAACACAGCCGGATGAAGACGAATTTATTGAACCAGTAATCATTGACCACAAGAAGGCGATGAAATGGATTGAGACGGGAAAAATAAAGGACGCAAAAACACTCATCGGATTGCTTTATTATTTGCGACGAAGTCGCTTATTTTAATTCTTTACTGTCTATTATTATCTCATCACCAGCAATGTTCCTGATTTTGATTCTGAATTTGTCAGTGTTTAATTGATATATACCCTTAATCTTTTCTTTTACGGCTGCCTTGTCTTCTAATTCTAAAGTACTTGTCCATACTTCGTCTTTACATAATGTAGTATCAAACTGGACTGACTCTATAAATTCTAATCCGGTAACACTTATTTTTATAGGTGAGAATTTCATATTTCTCTTGCCCTCATTATCGTCTTCATACAAATTATCTTTTTTAACCTTTTTGGCATTATATTCGTCTATCTTGGATTTCAGGTAACTGCTGGCAAATCGCTTTATTTCTACCATATAATTATCACCTTGCTTTTTGAGTGAAATATCCACATTGTCAGGCGTAAAAAGGGCATCGGCTTTTTGTCCGAGCAATTCGTCCAGTCCGATTAGTTCCACCTTTAAGGTTGTTTTTCCGCTTTTTCGGATTTCTTTGTTTATATAATCTTGGTCAATATCCAATTCCTTATGCGCATAAATTAGTTTCACCCCTACGGCATTTTCCGAGTCGCTTTCCAATTGATAGATTTCCTCCAGGATAA
>JAZDKR010000044.1:0-19003 GCA_043802785.1 Elusimicrobiota bacterium | reverse complement strand
CACCTTGAAGTCACCACTCGCACTGCCAAATGCTGCTATATCTTTTAGTGTATCCAAACTCCTGAATGTTGAACTTCCACCAACTACTTCAAACTTCGCACCGGGATTCATCGTCCCAACACCAAGAGAATTATCAGCAGGCATAGCAAAAGTCGTTCTAACCGCAGCAGATAACGGAGAGTAAAGATTGAAGAGTGAAAAGTAAAGAGTGAGTAGTAAAACCCACTTCCTGTTTGTTTTCATTTTTTTATTCTCCTTAAACGGCAGTGAAGTGGGAAACGTGATTCGTGATTTGTGAAGCGTCCCGATAAAATCGCTAATCTCCTCCGCCACTTGAATTAGCGGATCCGCCTTTGGCGGATAACTTTCTAACTTTCCTAAATTATATAATATTGCTTCGTCTCAATGAATCGGAACGATACAATAAAAATATTTTTTTAACATTTTTTTCTAACAAATTCTCTTACTTTTTCAGCGATTTCAATTGCTTCAATTGCTTCTTCCATCGTAGGAAAGTAGAACTCTTCACCATATCTTATTTCTACAGCATACTCCGTCAATTCGTTTGCTTTAATATCGTATAAACTTTTAAAATTAGCATCTATTTTTGAACACTCAATAATTAACTCTGCTATGTTATGGGTCTTCTTTATCTCTTTACCATTAAAAATTAGAAAAACCTTTAGATATTTTTCAACACATTGCTGCATATGAAAACAAATAATATCGTAAGTTGGACAATCCGTTACAATTTCATCTTTGCCAACCTTTAAATCATTTTCCGCTCTCAATATCCAGTTCTTCACTGTTTCTTCATTCATATTTCTGCACCTTCCTTTAATGCATAATATGAAATACGACCAACATCATTTTTGCGAAGTTCAACTTGATTTATTGAATTTATAATTATGTCGTTAGGAATTTCTAACCAAGCAAGATTTTTTTGTATCATTGCAATTATCTTCCATTTTTCACTATATGCGATGTCTTTATCCACAATCACATAGAAATCCCAGTCGCTGTCTTTATTAAAATCACTTCTTGCTCTGCTACCAAAAAGAATAATTTTTTCTACTTTTATATTTCTTTTTTCAATCTCTTCCGTTATTATCTTTTTTGCCGTTTCAACTTCTTTATTCATTTTTACCACCATATTATAACATAACAGATTATCTAATTAGTCATTCTCTAATCCCTGCCCACTTCACCGTAATGTCAAAATCAACCACGGAAACACAAAAACCTTACCACAGAAGCACGGAAGTTCGGAAGCACGGAAAGAAATAACTTAAAATTTAGGTTTTTTTTCATTTTATTTTTGACAATACCCACTTCACCCTACACCCTGCCTCTTTGCAATTGAAGATGCTATATTTGGGCTATTCGGATTTATATCCAACCTTCTTTCTTTTGGTAAAATAACTAAATCCATATCTTCCATCGGAATGGCACCTAATAGAACTTGATCCCCCATAACCAACGCACCGACAAAACCAACTCTATTTTTAAATCTTATTTCTATCGGACCTACATATGAGACCAATCTTTTGCTCCCGTCAGCCAATGTAACCTCTTTTTTATCTATCTCTTCAAGTTCTAACTGTATTTTTACATGCTCCGGTATACACAAATGCACCGCACCAGAATCAACCAAAACATCAGTTTCAATCTCATTAAGTTTTGCTTCCCTTGGATTTCTTAATTTTATTACTGCACTAACAAGCCCCATTATTCATACCTCTATGAAATCGTAATGTCTTTTTCTTTGCATTTTTAGATACCGAATGTATGTTTTATAGCCACTGATAACAAATCCAATTCTGTAAATTTTCCTATTTGTTTATAAATTTCATCTACTCGCACTGTCGCAACATTGTCAGTCATAATTACAGAATCACCAAGTAAACCTGCTTGTTGTCCTAATTCCATATGAATATCTACAAAAATACGACTTGGATGTCCTTTACGAGCAAGATTGCTGGTAATCATACCAATAATTAACTGGTCTAACCCTGTTTGTAATCCGTCTGCTTATAGTATAATGGCAGGGCGTTTTTTTACAGTTACTAAATTGGAATCGGAAAACAATACTAATACAATATCACCCCGTTTATAGTTCATCATAGCCGTCCATACTTGGTGCATTCCAATCACTCTCAAAAGTTACTAATCGCGCTCACAAATTAGACGCTTCTTTTGTGGTTAATCTTGCCTCCGATAGCGGAATGCCAGAGTGTCGTATCTGAGTTTTCAGAAACCGAATAAAATCTGCTGCTTCTATTAGTTTTTCCACCGGTAGTGTTTGTAAATCAGTAACAATCTGAGTATAGTTTTGTGTATTCATTGTTATCTTACTCCCACCATATTCCCTACTCCATACTCTCCTTCTCTATTAACAGATCAGTCCTAACGGGGCTACTTCTATTTTACGATATACGATTTACGATATACGATTTACTGCTATTAACAGAACGCCCCTGCGGGGCTGTAAAACCCGAGATTATGAGATTATGAAATTATGAAATTAGGGTAAAGGCAAAAACTAATCTCTTAATGTCCCAATCTCCTAATCTCCTCCGCCACTTGAATTAGCGGATCCGCCTTTGGCGGATAACTTTCTAACTTTCTTACTTAATCATTTCTTTTTTTTTAATAATGGCATCAGGTATTTTAGATACCATTCGGACACGAACAACATTTGATTCTTGTAATTTGTCGGTCTTGTCATAAACGGACAACAGACACCTGTATGCACCATCTTTAACAAAATTATTATTTTCATCTTTACCATCCCAAAGAATTTTTTTTGGCGGTTCGTTTTCATCTTGGAAAGTTCTTACTACTCTATCTTCGTCGTCCTTTACCGTTAATTTCCATCTCTTTATACCGACTATTCCTTCTGACTGAATGCTCAAATTTATTAGACTTTTTCCTCCAAACGACGAAAACTCCTTAACTTTTGATTTTATTTTAGGTGCTAAATCCCATAAATGAAAAGTTATTGAAATCCTGTGTGATATGCCTAAATCCTGTAAGCCCGCTGCGTAATCAAATATGACTTTTTCATATTTAATTCCCAACCCAAATGTAAGTTCGGTTTCATCAACACCCGCTCGGGCATAAAAGTTATTAACCGGGCTGAATTCTAATCCACTATAAAACTTAAACTCTTGCTCTCTTTGTTTCAGTACATCAGTGGTTATAATTAATTTGTTTTCCAACAATCTTAACGCAACACCAAACCGAGGACTTAGATAATAAATTTCTGAGACCTTATCCATTTTTATACTCGGTGGAGCAAGATTCCTTAACAACAAACCAAAACTTATATGATCTCTTAAAAAATACAGGACTCCCAAATCCAACCCCTGTGATGAACCGATTAAGTCCCCAATTTGTTGTTTAATAATCTTAAAACTTCCGCCTAAATATATGTTTCTACGCGGATTGTAACTGTATGATGTTATAAACGCTGTTTCTTTATTGTTAAACTCACCAATATAACTATTATACTCATCTCTTTCTTCAAAATCTGTTGAGTTTAACATTACGAATCCAACTCCGAAACCACTGCGTATCCACGGCATAGGATGTGTAATTGAAACAAATTCATAGTTGGTGTTTTCAAATAAATTAGTATGCAAAAAAAGTAATTCCGTAGAACGCAATCTGGATATTCCTGCTGGATTCCAATAGACCGCTGAAGAATCATCAGCAAGTCCTACAAACGCCTTGCCCATACCTAACGATCTCGCTCCTGCACCCCAATTTAAGTACTCACCGGGCAGTCCCCAATCGTTTGCAGCATTGCAATAATTGTACTGTAAAGTCACTATGATAATACCAATCAATAAAAATTTTTTCATTTTACCTTTCTACCTTTCTACCCTTCTACTATTAACAGAACGCCCCTACGGGGCTACAAACTTTATAAACTTTATAACTTTATAAACTTTCTAACTTTCTTACTTTCTCACCCCTATCTTTCTCGTCAATGTTTTGCTATTCCCTATTTGTTTAATTTTAAGTTTACAAATATATCCACCGTTGGCTACGATTTTATCACTGTCATTTCTACCATTCCATAAAAAACAATTTGGCCCTTTTGTTGCATATGTCTCTCCGGCTGAAAATTCGCGTTTCAGTAAAACATTGCCAAACAAATCATAGATAGAAATAATCACATCGGAGTTCTCTTCTAAAACATATTCTATGGCAGTGGACTCTGAACCTGCGGAAAAAGGATTTGGATGATTTATTAGTTTGGACACTGTCTCTGACCCTGCATAAGTTGAATACACCACCCAGGGGGTCTCACTGCTTCTACTTCCCTGAGCATCAATATATCTACAACCAAGATTATATGGCTCCGCTTTTCTATAGTTAAAATACAAGGGCTCAGTGTCAATGTAGACCTTCCAACTTTCATCGTCAATTTTATACTCCGTCTGGACCCCATAATCTTCATACTTATTTTCTATAACCACGGGGGTATTATCTCTTGAAAATATCTTACTCCCGCTACAAAAACCATTTTGAGGAGTTGGAACAGGTATATCGATTATAGAAAAAATTGTTGCATCTTTCATCCTCTTAGGATTGTTGTAGATAAATCTAAAGACCGTTGTGTTCGCTATCTGGACAGGAAAAATTGCTTTTCCTTCACTGTTAGTTGTTGTAGAAGTTAAAATATCAGCATCGCCGCTAATAATGACGACGGAAATGTTTTTGTTGTTTAATGGACTACCATTGTCATCTGATAGAGTTACTGTTATTTCAGAAGTAGTATTCGGCACTAATGCCAACGACTTTGGCTCTGCATTTAGTGCTAACGATATAATGCTGACCTTAGACGAACCCGGTGATTTTTCATTTGCGGGTTCTTGAGCAGAGGTATCATATGTTACCTGACAACTCCAACTTGTAGCCGGCAGAGGTTCTTCTTGAGTATCAACAACTATTTTTAATGTTAGATATTCACCCGTAGCAAGATAATTAGATGGAATTTGAGCATTCAAACTTAGTTCGTTTCCGGAAAAACCTATTATTGTCCAACTTTTATTTGAACTTATTTCTTCGATTTGAGTTTGAGATGAAACACAAATGAATCCAGTTGGTATAATTATTTTAATTGATTTTATTTTTCGGGAATCGTTATTCACTATTTTATATTCAATTTCTTGATTATGAGCATCGTACCACAGTTCCCTCGGTGAAAGTTCCACCGTAGATGATGCATATAATATATTCTGCAAAAGGAAAAGTATCGGGACGGTTCTGATTCTTTTCATACTGTTTGGTATTATACAACAAGAATTAAAAAAAGTAAAGAGTTTTTTTTCTAAAACTAAAATTTTGCTATGAAGGTCTTCATCATCGCAAAAGTTTTTCATAATTTTTCTCCCTACGCTTTTTCTATTAACAGGTCGTTCCTACGGAACTAAATTTGATTTATATTCATTCGTCTACAAACAGGCCATTCCTTCGGAAATCTAATTCATCATTCATCATTCATAATTCATAATTTATTTTTTTCTCTGCCTTTAGAGGTATTGCTGGAAATACTTTTAATGTCCGAGTCAACGGGTCAACTCCAATTCCGGCGCCTTCCAATGCCAATACGCCAAGTATCGGCTCCACATCTTCACTACCAAAAATTATCGGTGTTATGGTCTCAAAACCCATAAAACTTATCCGTGCAAAACCATATTTACATTCAACTGACGAGCCATCAGCTAATTCATATAATCGTTTACCTTCTATGGTAATACCTGCTTTTGATAATTCACTTTCAGGAGCCATACAATCAATTGCTCCGGTATCAACTAAAAATAATCTTTCAAAACCTTCTTGATTTTTTGCCAAATTTGTAACCGTGGCAGTTACTTTTGTCAAACCCATATAAAACCTCCTTCAAAGACCGTGAAACGTGAATCGTATATCGTGAAGCGTAAGGCGTAAATTGAAAGCGCTCAATAAATTGAGCGACTACAATCACGGATAAATCCGTGTCTACAACCAACTATTCGCGTACATTCGCGTTTTTTACATTCGCGTATATTCGCGTTCCACATTTTCATTTAACACGAAACTCTGAGTTAAATTTTGTATTTCTTGTTTTATTTCTACTACGGAACTTCTAAACTCTTCTTTCGTGAACTTAGAAACATTTTCACAAAGATTATCCAATTTCCGATTAATCTCTTTTATCTTTGTTCTATCTTTTTTTACTATTATTTCTAATCCTTCCATCATATCATTAAAGTCCGCTTGAAAACTTACAAATTCATCATTTTCCCTTAAGAATATTCCGGAGGCAATAACACCTTTTTTTATCTCTTTTGTTTTTTGTGAAAACTTATAAATAGGACCAGCTATGTGATGTGAAATAGATATCCCCATATTTGTACTTAATAAAATAATAATTAGAATTACCAAAACTGTCCCTCCGTATTTAATTAACTGTAACCCTATCCCATCAACCACGAAACCTGAAATTATACTTATACTAACCATCCATAAAACAAAAATACCCAGATTAATAAAAGTAGCAAGTAGAGAAGCAGAAATATATTTGAATTGCAATTTTGGGTCCACATAATAATCTCTTCTCATCCGCTTAAAATTAAACATTTTCATAAATATAAACCCCCTACAGTTTTATTTTTTTATGTATTGTTTTAGTATGCCCCAATTTACTGATTAAGAGCAACTCGCAATTGTAATATTTATCAGATGACTCCTCAATTTTAATAATTATCTCTTCTGAAGGTGCACCAGTTCCATCAACAATTTTTATTATATTATTTTTTTGTGACAGAACAGTCAACTTCCATCTTTTTATATTTTCTCTTGTCTTTACAGATAATCTCAGAAACTTTTCCCATCCACCCTTGTAGATATTATACTTAATTTTTGCTACAAAATCACTAAAATTATAGTTTATTGAAAATTTATGCGAATTACCTAATCCCTGATTTGCAAAAGCATAATCAAGTCCGAATCTGTCAAGTTTTATTCCAAACCCACTTGTTAATTGATTACTGTTATATAATCCTGCACGGACAAACAATTTTTTAAAAATACCGAATTCCACACCGTTATACAACTTAACACTTTGATATTTTTGTTTTGTAGCATCCGTTGTTAAAATTATATTATTATTAAGTAATCTTATTGCGAGTCCGGACCTTATACTTAGAGGGAAAACATCTTTTTCTTCACTCAATAAAATTACTGGCGATAGGACATTCTGTATATTTACTCCCAATATTATTTTTTCTTTCAAGATGGAATATAACGCTCCAACATCCATCCCATATGATAAGTCCTCATAACTACTTATTTTTTGCCTGACTAATTTTGCCGCTACCCCCAAAGACAGGTTATCATCAATCTGATATCCGTAAGAACAAAATAATGCTGATTCCATATTACTAAATTCACCTGATGATTCGTTGGTCTCTGCCATACCCTCTATATTGTATGAATTTAAGGAAACTATTCCGATACCGACACTTCCAAGATATGTTGGAGGTAGAACATAGCCGATAAAATTATAGTTGGTATCTAAAAATAATTGCTGATAAAATAAAGATACGCCATGAGGGGCTAATACGGTGGCACTGGGGTTCCAGTAAATGCTGCTAACATCATCGGCAAGTCCGACAAAAGCATTACCCATAGCGAGGGCTCTTGCGCCGACTCCATAACTCAGATACCTACCCGGCAATCCCCAGTCGTCACATCTGGAATGGATGGGTAACAAAAGCAATAAAAGTATTGGGACGGTTCTAATTCTTTTCATATATAATCGTAAAGCGTTTAACGGCCAACGGCGTTCAAGTGTTCAAGTGTTGATGTGTTGATGTGTTCATCAACTCGTGAACTCGTGAACTCGTGAACGCTATTGCCTCTTTCGCTATTAATCCGCCGTGGCGGACCCCTAACGGGGATACAACCGCAGGGAAACCCTGCGACTACTATTACCGAAATTGTGAAGTATTACACTACGGAACTAATGATTTTTGCTCCGATAGGAGCACACTGCTGATAGTATAGTCAATTTTTAGCGTTTTGTCAAGTGGTTTTTTTAAGAAAAACTGATAACGCCTTTGCCGAGTATTTTTTCAATTCCGGAGAGCACAGCGTCATTCGGTTCTATCTCAAGATCTGTAATGATTTTTGTCGTATTTTTGCCGGTGTGGTCCAACACAACAAACTCCACTCTGGCAATTCCTCTGTGCTGTTTCAGAAAATCCTTCAACTTTTCAAGCATCTGTTTTTCAAGCGCTACTTCACTTATATTGATTGAAATAAATCGGATGAGTTTTTTTCTTGCCTCCTTAAATGTAACAACTTCATCGGCAATTATTTCCGGCGACTCAGCGTCTATATTTAGCCGGCCCGCCACAACAACCATCTCGTCCATTTTCAGTGTGTCTTTATTAAGCCCATTAAAAAGTTTAGGGAAAACCAGCACATCAATTTCGTCGTTTAAATCTTCCAGTTTAAATCGCGCATATTGTTCCTTCTTTTTGGAAATCAGCCGTCTTAAATTGGCGACTATTCCCGCAACCCGCACCGTCTCTGTCGGCTTTAATTTGATGTCGGAAATACTCGTTTTGGTATATATCTTCATTTCGTTTGAATGTTTTGCCAAAGGATGACCGGAAAGATAAAATCCCAAAACCTCTTTTTCAAAAGCAAGAAGTTGATGCTCGTGCCACTGTTTTTCTACGGGCACGGGTATGATGTCAAGATTTTTTGTAGAAGATGCTACTTCAAATAAAAACGGCTGGTCTGCCGAATTTTCCTTCTGATGCCCTGCATTGACAATAATTTGTTCAACATTTTCACAAAATGTATCACGAGCGGGCATAATCCCTCTTTTTGGAAGTATGGAATCAAACGCACCCGCCTTGCACAACGATTCTAAAACCTTTTTGTTGACGCAGTGGTAATCAACCCGTGATATAAAATCGTCTATGGACTTATAATTTCCGTTTTTTTCTCTCTCCGCTACTATTGATTCAATTGCGCCCTCGCCCACATTTTTGATAGCAACCAATCCGAACCGTATACCTTTATTTTCACCCAGCCCTTCCTGATGGTCTTTTGAGGAAGAGTGGGGTTCAATTGTAAATTTTGCAAACGACATATTTATATCCGGTGGAAAAATTTCAATCTTAAAGTCCTCTGCGTCATTAATATATCCGACAATTTTGTTTTCTTCCTCTTTGCTTACTTTGGTATGCCCAATTTCAGACGACAATAATGCTGTGAAAAATTCTAAAGGATAATTCGCCTTCAGATATGCGGTTCTGTATGTCAAAAATCCGTAAGCAGTAGCGTGTGATTTATTAAATCCGTATTCGCCAAAACTTTTTATGTTGTTGAAAATTTTTTCCGCAACTGTTTTGGTGAGGCCTTTCTTTTTGGCACCGTCTATAAAAACCTCGCGATATTTTTCGATAAGTTCAGTGTTTTTTTTGCTCATCGCAGAGCGAAATGTATCCGCTTCAGATAGCGTTAGCCCCACGAGGTCTGTGGCAATTTTCATCACCTGTTCCTGATAAACAATTATTCCATATGTCTCTTTAAGTATATTTTCTAACAAGGGATGTTGGTATGTGAATTTTGTTTTTCCGTGATAACGCGACACGAACTCGTCCAACATTCCGCTACCCATAGGACCCGGACGGTAAAGCGAAATAATCGCGGTAATATCTGATATATTTTTTGGTTTGAGTTTGATAAGTAAGTCGCGCATTCCGGATTTTTCAACCTGAAACACGCCAGCGACTTTGGCTGACGATAATAATTGAAATGTTTTTTTATCGTCAAGCGGAATGTTCTCAATCTTAATCTCATTCTCAATCTGTCCCTTCTTGATAAGTTCAACGGTATCACGGATAACGGCAAGTGTTCTCAATCCCAAAAAATCCATTTTGAGAAGTCCCATTTTTTCTAAAAGTTTGCCTTCATACTGGGTCGTTACAATATCATCTTTTCCCACTGCGAGAGGAACATAATTTGTTATTTCGTCTTTTGCGATAACTATTCCCGCCGCATGAACACCCGGCTGCCGTTTCAATCCCTCAAGTTTCAGAGATACATCAATAAGTTTCTTGATTTTTTCATCTTTCTCACAGAGAACTTTTAATTCCGGAACCATTGATACTGCCTGTGAAAGCGTAACACCAATTTGTCTGGGAATAAGAGCGGCAAGTTTATTAACATCAGCAAGCGGAACGGAAAGCACTCGTCCGACATCCCGAATAACACCTTTTGCAAGCATTGAATTGAAAGTGATAATGTGAGACACACGGTCGGCACCGTATTTATTTTTAACATAGTCAATCACTTTGTCGCGACCATCGTCGGCAAAATCAATATCCAAATCAGGCATAGTTATCCGTGAAGGATTTAGGAATCTTTCAAAAAGAAGCCCGTATTCAAGAGGGTTCACCTCGGTAATGCCCAGGAGATAAGATACGATTGAACCAGCACCACTGCCTCTTCCAGGCCCGACGGGAATATGCTCGCTTTTTGCATATTGAATAAAATCCCAGACGATAAGAAAATATCCGGAATAGCCCGCATCAGAAATAATTTTCAGTTCGTGTTCAAGACGATTTTTTATTTCATCAGTTGCCTTTTCATATTTTTTTTTCAATCCATCATTGCACAATTTTCTTAAGTAAGTATCAAGCGTGAAATGTTCAGGAACTTTATAATCGGGAAGGTAAAGTTTGCTGAAATCCATCGTAAGATTGCATTTTTCCGAGATAACAAGCGTATTTTTGATTGCATCCGGGATGTGCGAAAACTCGGCGAGCATTTCATCCGGCGATTTGTAGTAAAACTCATCGGTTGCAAATTTCAGATGTTTTGGGTCGGAAAGTGTTGAGGCAGTGCCGATGCAAATAAGAATTTCGTGTGCCTGTGCATCTTCTTTCTTGAGATAATGACAATCGTTTGTTGCAACGACGGGAATTGATATGTCTTTGGCAAGGGCGAGCAGTTTTTCATTAACACTTTTCTGCTCTGGCATGCCATTTTCCATCAGTTCAATATAAAAATCATTTTTGAAAATTTGTTTGTAAAAATCGGCCGTCTTTTTCGCGGCTTCATATTTTTCTTCCGATAAAAGCGTTGCAATTTCACCGTGGATACAGCCGGATAAAACAACAAGCCCTTCGGAGTATTTTTGAAGAAGTTCTTTGTCTATTCTGGGTTTGTAGTAAAATCCGTCAAGAAAAGCGATTGAGGAAAGTTTTGTGAGGTTTTTGTAGCCGATTTCGTCTTTGCAAAGAAGTGTTAGGTGATAATTTTTTTCACCGTGAATTTTGTTTTTGTGGGATTTTTCAGCCAAATATGTTTCTAATCCGATAATGGGTTTTATACCGGATTTAAGACAGCCGTTGTAAAACTCAATTGCCCCGCACATATTCCCGTGGTCGGTAATGGCCAGGGCCGGCATCCCGAATTCCTCCATCGCTTTCAACAGTGCAGCAGGATGACCCTTATCGTCTAAAATCCGGCAGGCACCGTCTAAAAAAGAGTACTCGGTATGGTTGTGAAGATGGACAAATTGGGCGTGTTTTCTGGTTGGCATCGTATCATTATTTATGTAATCTTGCAGCGTAATTAAAGGCGAAAAAATAATTCTCCCATAACTTATTAGACGAAGAATACACATTATCAAAATAGAAATAATCAACCAATGTCTCTCTTAAACGTGTTAGTTCCTTCAAACGCGTTCTGTTTTTGATATCGGCAATAGTCAAATCCAAAAGTTCCAGAGCACGCTCAATAGATTTAGTGCTGTATTCACTATTTTTGTTTTTCCAGATAATTGTCCGATTAACATCGCTTCCGATATTAGCCATCTGCTCTAAAAATGTTAATTCAAACCAACGTCCGCCAGCCAATTGTTTATGTTGATAATTCATTTTTCTATTAAGTTATTGACGATTTCAATTATTTGTTTCCTGATCTCCGGGTCATCCACACCACGAGAGCGGTTCCCTTGTGACGGCCTAAGATTTATCATTGAGTCAAACTCAATCCAATTCTCATCTTTGATTTCAATATATATATTGATACCCCAAAGGTTTTGTTGCCTTGAACCATTTTCAAGTAACAACGATTCTTCGTCCGAGTGAAGTTCGCCGCCAACAGCCATAATTTTTTCTTCCACATCAACCACTGCCTTAACCATATGTCCGAACAGTTCTTTCGCTGTTTTTTCTAATTCAATGATTGGAATTTTAGTATCAATAATCTTCATACAGAATTTTCGTCTCCATTTTTTTTCTAATCTTTTCCGCATGAGGCGGATCCGCCCTTGGTCGGCGTCTTGTAGTTGCCAACCTTGGTCGGCGTCTTGTTGCCAATGCCGAGCAATCTCGGCAACTACAAATCAAGGGCGCCCAACAAGTTGGGCAACTACTACAAATCAAACACCGTTCCCCACCGTCATTTCATATGCCAGGTGATGAGGTATGGTTTTTCGGGTAAGCCCGGCGGTGGGTACATATTGAGATTGGTGTCATATGAAATGGTGCCACCACTTAAACCAGAAACGGATATATTTTTATTTCTTGTGCCATAGATATAAAGTTTTTTACCTGATGAACCAGTGGCACTCATATTGTTGGCACTACCATCAAAAAATACACCGTGGGCATAAATATCTGAGCCGGTTTTATAAAAACTTATCCCTCCTGTTGAAAGTGCAGCAAAAGAGTCCTGTTGTGAAGCATAATGTGTCCCATTGGCATAATTCAAATCACCATTATATACCCTAATTTTCCCCTTTCCTGAAGTCGTATAAGTTGCACAGAGAGTCACCCTTCCCCTAATTGTTCCGCGAATATCAAAATTACAGTTATCCCCGTAGATTATGCAACCGCTTGAGGGAATGGTGTATGAAGTAGTTCCAATGGTAAATGTTCCGGTGGAATTGAATACAATTGTTTTATCGGATGTATACTTGTAATTGTAGTGCTGGCTATAATATGTTGAAGAAATTGTGGGCCATTGTATTTCCGGGAGATAGTTGTAAGCGGTGCCGGTAACCGTTACGGCACCCTTTGATGTCTGATAATACAAATCACCCTGAATTGTGCAACCACTTCCACCGGATATTGAACCAACAAAAACGGGCCCACCTATGACCCTTACATTTGACGCCGAAATTGTCCATGTCCCTCCGATTCTCATTTTGCCGATATAATCAACATTTGAAAGAGATGTTGTAAAATTTCCATTCATAGATGTTCCATAGTCGGTTAAATCGGATATAAACTGTATAACAGCATAAAGATGTTTTTGTGAAAGCGGATTATCGGCATCTTTACCGTATTTACCAGTTGCTGTGATGAAAAGATAATGACGCAATTGGTCCGAAGTAATAGTAACGGTTGAAAAACCGATTTCGTAAAACATTTCGTCCCTGGCGAGGGAATCTGTCTCGTAGTGCCCTTCATAAAACGATTGCGAAAATTGCCGCATTAAATCTACAAGCACATTGTTTGCAAGAGCGGTCGCTGTCTTAAATCTTCTTTCCATCCGTGTGTGTGTCGTTTCCGTCACGGAAACATATAAAAATGCTGCCGCTATGGGAAAAAGAAAAAGCATCAGCACCAGGACGATAATCATCGCCTGCCCATTTTGTTTGTTGTAGTTGCCTGATTTATCAGGCGCCGTTAATGTTTTTGCCCGATGAATCGGGCTACTACAAATATCAGGCGCCGTTAATGTTTTTGCCCGATGAATCGGGCTACTACAAATATCAGGCGCCGTTAATGTTTTTGCCTGATGAATCGGGCTACTACAAATATCAGGCGCCGTTAATGTTTTTGCCCGATGAATCGGGCAACTACAAATATCAGGCGCCGTTAATGTTTTTGCCCGATGAATCGGGCAACTACAAATATCAGGCGCCGTTAATGTTTTTGCCCGATGAATCGGGCAAAACAACTAAAGACGCTCAATAAATTGAGCAACTACTACAACATCTAATGCGGGGTGATTCCTTTTTTCAGTGATAAGAACGGCGGCATAATCTCGGTATCAATTTTATAGTCGGTAACTCCGTCGTTGTTTTTATCCATTTCCAAATGCACACCGACAGATGTTATATATTTCATTTCATTGTCCGCATCAAGACGGTTGTTCCTGTTCCCGTGCCCCATCGGCGGTATGACCCAATCAATTTCTCTCTCTGAAATTATTCCGTCATTTTCGCCCGCATCATTCGTTGAAGCAACACCATCGTTACCTAAATCAATATACCTGCCAAGGTCGTTTCTTTTTGACCCGTAATATGTCAGCGTAAAACTTGTAACATGCACGGCGAGTTCTTCTATCCGTGTTCCCCACGCCTCTCCGTTGTAAGAAGCATCTTTGTAAACTCTCTTTGCGGTGGAACTATAGTAAAATTTTAATTTAACATCAATCTGCCCGTTGTTATCGTCGTCGTCATCCTCTAAGTCATAACCGATTTTCCATTGCACAGTCGATGGCTGAATAAGCATAGCATCACTATCATCGTCGGGGTCCTGGATATTTACAATTCCATCTATATCTGTATCACCGTTCGGATTATAGTTAGAGTGCTTCGTATAGTCGCAGATAAAATCTATCCCCGTGGATGACGAGGCGATAATCTGGTTCGCCTCGCATAAGTCCTTTTCAATTTCAATCAAGACAACCCGTATTGCCTCCTGCGATTCAATTTTTCGCTGGGAATCATAGATGCTTTTTAACGAACGGCTAAAAAAAACGGTAAGAGGCGCTATGACGATAAAAAGCACCGCAACATATATTGCAAGTTCAACGAGGGTAACGCCTTTGTTAGTTCGGAGTTCCCGAGTAGGTTTGCCTGTGGCGAAGGAGTTCATATTTTGGAGTTGCCCCTACGAGACTTTACGATTTACGATATACGATATACGATTTACGATTCACCTTGCTCCGTAAAGAGTCCAGCCACGGCGGGATTAATAAAATTAGAAATTTAAGTTTACGAGAATACCCTCTTTTTTATTAAATCCGGACTCCTTCTGTCATGAATTATGGCTAGAATAATTATCCTTTCTTGTTCAACCAAATAGATTATTTTATATGGGAATCTTTTAATAAGATGCATCCTTGTTTCTTTATACTTTTGGAGATAAATGTTCGGATTTCTTTCTATGAATCTTAGACCAGCATCAACCTGCAAAAGAAAATCATACCCCAACCCTTGCCTTTTGTCTTCATACCAGGAAAATGCTTCTTTTAAGTCATTTTCGGCCTCGGGTCTGACAACAGTTCTATATTTCATTTTTTGCTCGCTATTCTCCTAAAAACGTCTTCCGATGAAGAACCTAACGCGGGATTCTGATAATACGCTTCCAACCTTTTATCTATTACCTTTTTCTCATCTTCGGTTAATTCAACCAAGTCGGCATTCGCGGCTACCGTATCCCAAATGTCTTCTGCCAATTGAATTCTCTCCGGAATTGATAAACTGATAACATCGGTTGCAGTTAGTACTTGTCCAGTAGACATGTTTTAACCTCCCTCATTCCTATTAACAGGTCGCCCCGATGGGGCTAACACCGGAGATTATGAGATTAAGAGATTATGAAATTAGGGTAAAGGCAAAAACCTAATCTCCTAATCTCCTTCGCCAGAGGCGAACCTACTCGGCAATCTCCCAATCTCCGTTTTTCTATTTTCCTCCGCCACTTGAATTAGCGGATCCGCCTTTGTGTAATTCCTCAGTATTTCGGTAACGGTTTTTTAGAAATTGGTAGCACGGGGTCTTTAGACCCCGTCTCATAATGAGCGGTCTAAAGACCGCTCACTACCAAATACTTTATAACTTTCTAACTGCCCCTAATAACTCACCATAAAATTCCAACTACGAGTTGTGGTAACCTTATCTGATGGTGTTGTCGCCCAGTGACTCACCGATATTTCAACGGTATGAAATGAGCCATTGGTGTATGGCTCAGAAGGTGTCCATGATACATAATTGGTCTGATTATTGTAAGTATGTAAAACAACAACGCTGTCAACCGTAAAAATAATTGACGCCGGATTTATACCTGACTGCTGGTCTCTCACGATACATTTAATTTCCGGTGTAGCAAGAGGTGTTGTAGCCCCATCTCTGGGATCCTCTTGTCCAGGAGGCACTTCCGGTGCAGAATTGTCGGGGTCTTGAATATCAACCGTGAATGTCCACGTTGATTTCACTTTGTAATAAGCATTATCTCCACCTTCAGCAGTCATTGTATATGTTCCGGTTGATAAAATGGGCGAGATGTTCGTCGTGGAATCAATCCAGACCAACTCGCCGCTTGCGGAATTATACTGCGAATAAATTTCAATTGAACCGTTTTTCATACAGATAACATCTTCACAAATACAAGACGGAATACCGGTTGACAAAATGGTGTCTAACAGCATACATCCCACATATGGCATTCTATCATTTACAGTTCCCGTCGGTGTTTGTGAAGAAATCGTCGGAGGATTTAAGTCAAGTACCACGTCCCTCGGTGCATATGGCGAGTAAAGCGCATCTTTTGTTGCCATGGCCAGAATTGTGTTTCCACCTTCAATCAAAGCGTTTGTAACGGCATTTGACTGAAAATCAAACCCGCCGTAGACATCTGCTGTTCTGCTGTCCAATTCCGTTACCGGTGTATTTAGATAAAAATGAACAACTGCACTGGGGTCGGTTTCTCCCCACAAACGGATAGGATTTACGGAGTCAGCACGATAAGCAATAACATCTTCCGGATATGATTTTGTGATTGCCAAATTAAATGCGTTCTGGCGGGCGGTGGTATTTAGGTTATAGAGAGTTGTATTATTCGCTGGCTGCGTTACGAAAAGTTTAAGTGCGGCATCAGATGCCTGCGATTCAATTCCCGTGTAAAGTTCATAAGATATAAGTTGGCTTTCCTGATGTATAAGTCCGCCCTTTTTGTAAATTTTTAAAGTTACATATTTGATGTGTGTGTCCGGCTGTTCTGCGATTTTTCTGCTGTTTAGTACATATGAATCGTAATAATCACCGTCGGCGTTTTTGTTATAATAGAGAACAAGAGATGGAAGATAATCGTCTTTTAAGTCGGAATTATTATCAATAAAATTGATAAGGTCGGATGTTAAACCGTTGCCGTTGGCATCGGACAAATCACGGCGCATAAAAGTATTTTCAACTGTCCATCTGTCAAAACCAGCCGTTTTTATCACTGATTTAATCTGGTTAAGAACCGCAAGATACGGATATGTTGATGTTTGGGAAGTTACCGGACCATATGTCCCGGACAGTCCGTAGTTTGTTAACGCTGAATCGTAATTGAAAAGATAATAAAAATCAACTGATTTCAATTTTGAAAAAACCATCTGAGCGAGCCGTCCAGCAGACATCTGTTCTCTTGCTTTGACTGAAGCGATAATGCCATACTGGAGCATAGCAAGAATACCGATGGTGATTCCGGTGAGCATCGCTACAACCAACATTAACTCAACAAGCCCGATGCCTCGTGAGGCAGGGGATAGGTAGTGTTTATATTGTTTCATTATAACTTTATAACTTTATAAACTTTATGCTATTAACAGGACGCCCCGATGGGGCTAACACCGGAGATTATGAGATTAAGAGATTATGAAATTAGGGTAAAGGCAAAAACCTAATCTCCTAATCTCCGTCTTTGGCGGATAACTTTATAACTATCTTATTTATTCCTTCCACAATACCTGATAAGTCATCGTCCTTACGAACTTCTATTTTCTGTATGTTCCCGTCTTCTATTTCCGACAACGTTTTGGTAATTCTGAAAATTGAGCCAACAAGACGATGGGTAAAAAATAAAAATAAAATTGCAACAAACGGCAGCAAAATTGCGATGGAAGTATAAAGATTTTTGTAGACCATTTCTTGAACTGCCTCCATTATACTCAAACCAAAAGCGGGCAAAAGTTGGTCCTGCATCACGATGAAACAGGCATACCAGCCGGCAAGAACTGAAACAAGGGAAACCATTACAGCAAGTCCAATGTATCGGAACTGTAACCAGAAATCAATCAAAACCTTTTTTCTTCTCATAATGATGGCCATAACACTCCTATTCTACCCTATTTTTATATGATATAGATTGGCTTTCCTGATATATAAGTTTGCCTTTTTTGTAAATTTTTAAAGTTACATATTTGATATGTGTATCTGGTTGTTCTGCGATTTTTCTGCCGCTTAGGATGCCGCTTATGATGTATGTATCATAATAATCACCGTCGGCGTTTTTGTCATAATAACGAACCGATGGGAGGTAATCATCAATCTTGTCAGAATTATTATCAGTAAAGTTGATACGGTCATTAGTTAAACCGTTGCCGTTTGCATCGGACAAATCACGGTGCATAAAAGTATTTTCAACTGTCCATCTGTCAAAACCAGCCGTTTTTATCACTGATTTAATCTGATTGAGAACCGCAAGATACGGATATGTTGATGTTTGGGAAGTTACCGGACCATATGTCCCGGACAGTCCGTAGTTTGTTAACGCTGAATCATAATTGAAAAGATAATAAAAATCAACTGATTTCAATTTTGAAAAAACCATCTGAGCGAGCCGTCCAGCAGACATCTGTTCTCTTGCTTTGACTGAAGCGATAACGCCATACTGGAGCATAGCAAGAATACCGATGGTGATTCCGGTGAGCATCGCTACAACCAACATTAGCTCAACAAGCCCGATGCCTCGTGAGGCAGGGGATAGCCAAGTAGGTTCGCCTTTGGCGAAGGGATAGCGGATAGGGGATAGTTTTTTCATATTCTATTAACAGGACGCCCCTAACGGGGCTTAACACCGGAGATTATGAGATTAAGAGATTATGAAATTAGGGTAAAGGCAAAAACCTAATCTCCTAATCTCCTTCGCCAGAGGCGAACCTACTCGGCAATCTCCCAATCTCCGTTTTTCTATTTTCCTCC
>JAZDKR010000043.1:0-2441 GCA_043802785.1 Elusimicrobiota bacterium | reverse complement strand
GTATGCGAAGCCCGCGGCCTAAAACTTGGGCAATCAAAAGCTTTGAATTGAAAGCTCGGTCTTCCCATGGAACGATTTGAAAAACATTTTTTACATCCCAGCCCTCAGTAAGCATAGAAACGGAAACAATCCACTCAACCGGATTATCCTTATCGTCAACATTTTTCAATTCCAAAACATTTTTCTTGTGATCTTTGTGCGAGGTAACGATCAAAACCTTTTTCTCAACCGCTTTGCGTGATATTTTTTCCCGCTTTTCCAAAAAATCAATCAAATCTTCCCGAAGCATTTTTGCTTTGGAAATATCTTTTGTAACTAAAATCGTGAGCGGCTTAATGAGCCGATATTTTTTTACAAATTCGTCTTGATTGTCGTAAATCTTTTGAAATTTCTCGTTTTTATCTATATTTTCGTCTTTCGCTACATAGTCAACCGACTTAATCACTTTGTCATCAACGGCTTGGCGTATTGAATAGCGATAAATAACATCATTAAAATACTCGTCATCCATATACGCCGTGCCGGTAAATCCTAGAATATATTTAAAGTTGAAATCAGGATTGAGCAAAAAAGCTTTCCATTTTCTTATATCTTGCTCGCTTGACGAATTGTAAGCGTGATGAACTTCATCGTTTAGCACCAAAACGCGTTCGCCGTTTCCTTTCAAGCTATCATTTATTGATGACCCTGTCCGTTCATAAACAGCATGAATATTTTCAACGCAAATATCGCCATTTTTAATTGTACTGTTCGCATCAATAATTCTCGGATTTTTAAAAATGGCGTTGTCTGGTAAAGTCGCTTTTATTTTACCGTCACCAGAAAGTTTCTCAAACTTTTCTTTCAAACCCGACTCAATCGTAAGCGACGGACAAAGTACTAAAACCTTGTCCACCAAACCAAACCCCAAAGCGATTTGCGAAATGCCGTAAATCACATAGCTTTTGCCCGTACCAGTCGCCAAATCAATCACCGCCGAAAGTTTATGAGGTAAAGGCAAATTCCTTTGATAATCTCGAATATCTTTGTATCTTTTCTGCAATTCATCGTTTTTTCGGAAATTTTCCTCAATTAAACTTTCTATTGAGTTATATTCGCCAGACGCAAGAAAAATAATCGCGTCCCTAATCGCTTCTTTTTGAAATTCTCTGTCACCGCAAAGCACATCAATAAAATCAACCCACTTTTTCAGATTGAGTTTGACGGGATTATAGTTTTGCTTCACCTGCAAAACTAAGTCCTGAGTTTTATATATTTTAATTCCTTCTGTCATAGTTATTTAACCTTAAAAATTTCCCGAAATTCGTTACCGTAAATGTCAACATAGATTGCCATAACTTCATTACCGCATTCGTTCTCCGGAAATTCTTTTGTAATTTCTTTTTGATCCTTTAATTCTTTTTTGATTTCTTCTTCGCTATCTTCCTTGTAGTTTGACTTATGATTAAGCAAATCCTGGGCGAAAAAGTAATTTGTCATCATAAACTTTTCACCGTCATAGTTTAAGTCTACTAGTAACATCGCTAAACTTTCAAAATTTTTCAGCTTTTCGCCAGTTTCGTCCTGTGCATAAGCAGATTCAAATTTTTTTATTTTCAAAACAACTTTATCTTTCAATTTTTTGATTTCCGATTTTACTTCCGGCTGGTGGATAAAATGAAAGCCGATTGCCTCGTCCAAGTCATTAATCTGGCTTTTGCTTTGAGGCTGACGAAATTTCTTAAACTGAACTTTGTGCAATTCTTTAATTATCTGATACGGCACTTTTAGAAAATAATAGCGGACGTTGCCGATTTCATGATAGTCGCAGATAAAATTAACATTGTTCGCGGGGGCAATAATATAAAATCTGTCGTCTATTTTTCCGCCAATGTTTTTATGCAATTCCTGCAAATATTTTTCGTCAACGCTTGCGTTTTTCAAGTCCCAATACGGAAATATTTTTGCGTAAAATTCCCGCTTCTTTCCGTCAATTTCAACGCCACCGATTTTTGCCGTTTTAGTTTCCTCAATTTCAAATAAATCTTTCACAAAGCTAACATATTCGTCTTTTTGTAAAGCAAAAATCTTTCCAAGATCATAAAGCCCGGAAGTAACAACGGCAAAAGATTTCGCTGGCTCGCCGTATTTCTTTTTTGGATTTCCTAAATCTTTACTCTCATCAATTCCTAGCAATCGTTTTTGAATTGTGTAAATAGCTAATTTACCAATATCGCAACCAATCCAACGACGACCAAGTTTTTCTGCAACCGCAAGAGTTGTTCCGCTACCCGCAAAAACATCCATGATTAAATCTTCCCTATCAGAACACGCCTCAATAATTCTATTGAGTAATTCTTCGGAGTTTTCCGTTGGATAGCCAGTTGTATCCGTATATGATCTAATGTCCAGCCAATTATTATTGAGCTTTACATCTTCTGAACCAAGATAATCAACGGCAA
>JAZDKR010000042.1:0-2720 GCA_043802785.1 Elusimicrobiota bacterium | reverse complement strand
TCGCTTGACGAATTGTAGGCGTGGTGGACTTCGTCGTTTAGCACCAAAACGCGCTCGCCATTTTTTTTCAAGCTGTCGTTTATTGACGATCCCGTCCGTTCATAAACGGCATGGATATTTTCAACGCAAATGTCGCCGTTTTTGATTGTGCTGTTCGCGTCAATTATTCTTGGATTTTTGAAAACGGCGGTGTCTGGTAAGGTCGCTTTTATTTTGTCGTCGCCAGAAAGTTTCTCAAACTTTTCTTTCAAGCCCGACTTAATAGTGAGCGATGGGCAAAGCACCAAAACTTTATCTACCAAGCCAAGCCCTAAAGCGATTTGAGCTATACCATAAATCAAATAACTTTTGCCTGTGCCGGTCGCCAAATCAATCACTGCCGACAATTTATGTGGCAGAGGCAAGTTTTTTTGATAATTTCGGACATCTTTATATCTTTTCTGCAATTCGTCGTTTTTTCTGAAATTTTCTTCAACCAAACTCTCAATTGAGTTATATTCACCAGACGCAAGAAAAATAATCGCGTCCCTGATCGCGTCTTTTTGAAATTCTCTATCGCCACAAAGCACATCAATAAAATCAACCCACTTTTTCAAATTGAGTTTGGCGGGATTGTAGTTTTGCCTTACCTGCAAAACCAAGTCCTGTGTTTTGTATATTTTAATTCCTTCTGTCATAGCGTTTATTTAACCTTAAAAACTTCCCGAAATTCGTTGCCGTAAATATCAACATAGATTGCCATAATTTCCTTGCCGCAATCTTTTTTGGGAAATTCTTTTATAATTTCTTTCTGCTTTTTCAATTCCTTTTTAATTTCTTCTTCGCTTTCTTCCTCATCGCTTGGCTTATGATTGAGCAAATCCTGCGCGAAATAGTAATTTGTCATCATAAACTTTTCGCCGTCATAATTTAAGTCAGCAAGTAACATCGCTAAACTTTCAAAATTTTTGAGCTTTTCGCCTGTTTCGTCTTGCGAGTAGGCGGATTCAAACTTTTTGATTTTCAAAACGACTTTATCTTTTAATTTTTTGATTTCCGATTTTACTTCCGGCTGACGGATAAAATGAAAACCGATTGCCTCGTCCAAGTCGTTAATTTGGCTTTTACTTTGCGGCTGGCGGAATTTCTTGAACTGAACTTTATGTAATTCTTTGATTATCTGGTATGGCACTTTGAGGAAGTAATAGCGGACATTCCCAATTTGATGATAGTCGCTGATAAAATTTACATTGTTTGCGGGAGCGATTATGTAAAATCTATCGTCAATTTTTCCGCCAATGTTTTTATGCAATTCCTGCAAATACTTTTCGTCAACGCTGGCGTTTTTTAATTCCCAATACGGAAAAATTTTTGCGTAAAATTCCCGTTTCTTTCCGTCAATTTCAATTCCGCCAATTTTTGCCGTTTTTATTTCTTCAATTTCAAACAAGTTTTTCACAAAATTAATATATTCGTCTTTTTGCAAAGCAAAAATCTTTCCGAGATCATAAAGTCCGGAGGTAACGACAGCGAAGGATTTTGCTGGCTTGTTGTATTTTTTCTTTGCATCACTTAAATCTTTACTTTGATCTATTTCAAGTAATCGTTTTTGTGTAGTATAAATCGCCAATTTTCCAATATCACAACCAACCCAACGCCGATTAAGTTTTTCCGCAACGGCAAGTGTTGTGCCACTTCCACAGAAAAAATCTAAAACAATATCGCCTTCATTAGTGGTCGCCTTGATAATACGAGAAAGCAATGCTTCCGGTTTCTGTGTTGGATAATCCAATATTTCTGTGCGAATTCTTGCAACAATAGGTAAATACCACCAATCCTCAGGAATTTTTCCTTGCGATAAATCTGCTTTCTCGCCACCAAATCCAGTACCCTCGCTTTCAAATTTTCCAGCGGTTGATTCGTGATAAGGAATTCTTATTGCATCTCTATTAAAAATCCAGTTATCGCTTTTTGAATACCAAAAAATAACCTCATGCTTTCGTGAAAATTGTTGTTGGTTCGGTGCACTAGGACCTGAATATGTCCAAATAATTTCGTTTCTGAATTTGTTTTCTCCAAATATTTCGTCCATTACTAATTTTATATAATGCGACTTTTTCCAGTCCAGATGAATAAATATACTGCCGTCATCAGATAGCAATTCTTTGGCTACGATTAATCTTTTTCTAATAAATTCAACAAACTCCGCACCCTTCTTTTTATCGTTATATGCTTTTGCTCCTTCCTTACTTTGAAATTCATCTTTTGTAGCAAATGGCGGATCAATATAAATCAGTTTTACTTTGCCTTTGATTTTATTTTTGACGAGCGGGTCTTTGTTTTCATTAAAAGTTTTTAAGATTTGCAGATTATCGCCAAAAACTAAAAGATTGTGCCAATCTTTGGAATAGAGCGGATATTTTTTGCCGTTAAAAACTTTTTCAATTTGCAGAGGCACCGGCTTAGCTTCTTCGGTGTCGGCAAGCACATCTTCTTTCCGCATTTTTCCGGCATAAACAAGCTCATATTCTTTTTGTTTGGTAGGAAAAATTGCGTATTTATAAACTTCCGGAATTTCTTTTCCGTTTTTTAGGCAATCTATTAAAAATTCTATATCGTGTTTGTTTAAGTTTTTCATATTTACGGCTTCATTAAATCATCAATACTAACATTAAACGCTTTGGCTATTTTCTGAACCGTCTCAATTGTCGGGTTAGGTTTATCGTCAAGTTCCATTTTGA
>JAZDKR010000041.1:0-11247 GCA_043802785.1 Elusimicrobiota bacterium | reverse complement strand
TGCGGTAAAAACAGCGATGCCGTATAACTATTCATAAATTCATTATCGGTACTTAAATCAATATACGCCATTTTTTGTGCAATTTCTTCCGCTTTTTTCATCGCACTTTGAGACAAAAGACACATTTTAGCGCCTGTGATTGAACCATTACCTATAAATACGAACTTTTCTTTTGGCAAATCGGGAAGAAGTCCGAGTATAATTGATTTTTCAATATCAAGCGCATTTCCGAGACCACCAGCGATAATCACTCGTGAAAGTTGATGGAAATCAAAACCCATTCTTTTAAGCAAAAGTTCACAGCCGGTAAAAATTGCACCCTTTGAGTGAATCAGATTTTTTATATCTGATTGAGTAATTGAAATTTTCTCTGTAATAAAAAATTCAATTTCGTCATCTATTTTTTTAAGATGCTTTGATGAGCCGACAACAAAATCACCTGATTTATCAATAATACCTTTTGTAAAAAGTTCGGCAACGATAGAAATTATACCGGCACCGCAAATGCCTATTGGTTCTTTATTACCAATCGTTTCAATTCTGAATTCTGAATTCTGAATTCTGAATTTCTCTATCGCACCCATCTGTGCCCTCATACCATTTTTTAATCCGCCACCCTCAAAACAGGGGCCAGCAGAGGTTGAACAGCACACAAGAAAATCCTTGTTGCCAAAAACAACTTCACCATTCGTACCCAGGTCAATAAAAAGTGTAAGTTGAGAAAAATTGCTCATCCCACTTGCCAATACACCCGCAGTAATATCACCACCGACATATGAGGAAACATTCGGTAAGGTTGACAAAAGCCCTCTCGGATTTATTTTTATGCCCGTCTCGGCAGCGCGAAGGACAGGAAATAAATTTGCGACGGGAATGTACGGTGAGCGTCTAATATTTGATGGGTCAACCTTTAATAAAAGATGAATCATCGTCGTATTACCAGCACAAACAACACAGTTAACATCGTTAAGCGAAATTTTATTTTCAACAGCCAAAGAAATTATCAAATCATTTATCGCATCAACAACGGTATGATGCAAACGGTCAAGCCCGGACAAATCCTCTGCATGAATTATTCTTGTTATAACATCTTCTCCGAAAGAAACCTGCGGATTATATATCGCCTTTGCGGGAAAAATTTTTTGTCCAGCGGACGCGGAAAACGGGGTTAAATTAACAAGATAAGCAACTATCGTTGTCGTGCCTATATCAACGGCAACTCCGAAATTTTGAGCGGATGTATCGCCGGGCTCCACCATCACAAGTTCTGTGGTGCCGTTTCTGTTTCCGAGGGTAACCGTAATATCAAAGTTTGCTGCTCTTATCAGTGAAGAGAGTTTTTTTATATTCGCAAGTCCCATTTGCATAACAGTACCTACGGTTTCCGACTTTTTTATTTCTCTAAATATTCTTTCAAGGTCGGCAACTGTGTCGTCAAGTGACGGTTTGGGCAACCGAAGGTGAAGTTTTGTTGAAAGCGGACTTAACTTAAAATTTTTTTCTTCAAAGATCACAGGAGTTATATCGGTAGATTCAACCGGCGTATAAATCTCTTTGCCCTTTGGGATTTCCGCACTTTCAACACGGGATTCTTCTGGAACAAAAACTTCTATATCTCCCTTACATACCGTTTGACAGGCAAGAACATATCCATCTTTTTTTTCTTTTGAGGTCAAAAGAGATGAATCGGTAGTGAACTCACCCCTCAATATTTTTACTTTGCATCTGCCACATACACCCTCACCACCGCAGGAATTGTAAATCTGGACGCCAACCATCATCGCAGCAGATAATAAATCGGTCCCTTCTGCAACAATTATTTCTTTATTAGATGGTAAAAATTTTATTTTACAGGACATATATAAACCAGAATTAAGAACTCAGGATTAAGTTTCTTAACTTCAGTAGTAAGGATTAAGACGCTCACTTTGTTCGCTTTAAGAATTAAGTTTTTTCTTAATCCTTAATCCTTACCACTTAATTCTTATCACTTATCACTTAATCCTGCATTTTTTATTTCCAAACCGTTTTCAGATATTTCGGAAGACCTGATGCCTCTTTTGGACCGACAAGAACCTGCCATCCAGTTGTATCTTCTAATTTTCCGCTCATCACTGAAACATAGCCGGGAATTATTATTTTTTTGTGTGAGACACGGCTTGTAACATCCGTTTTTTTCATCCATGTATCAATAACTTCAGCGTTGAACTTATCCGCAGCCCATGCGGTCAACACCGACATTCCCTCGGAATCGCAAACCAGAAGCCACGACGGGATTTTTGAGTTTTCAATTTCAGGTGACACGGTAAAAAATGTCAAAGAAAAGTTTGTTGTAACCAAAAGTGGCGATTTGTCGTCGGGCTTCCCTATTTCATAAAGTTTCGGCTCCATCATTATCGGTTTCTGTGGGTCGGTGTAAATGTTCAACCGTAAAGTAATTAAAGGAAGCAGTTCCTCGGGTTTGTCCATCGGAACAACAAGGATGTTGGCATATTTAAGAATATATGTTGCCGCATCAACAACATTATCGGCAAAGGCAATAACGGGAAAACCGAGCGGTCTGAAATTCTTTTTCAGTGCAAGTCGTCTGATTTGTGTAAAATCTTGAACACATTTTGAAACATTTCTTGAACCGCAGTCAAGAACAATATCCTTCACACCTAACGAAGAAACCTTTTGCGAAAGCATTGCAACATCTTCAATGTTTTTTCCGCACACACATAACGGAACATTATATTTTTTTGCAATATCTATCATTTGTTCTATGTTTTTCTCATTTGCACAATAGACAAGAGGCCTTTTTATAGATCCTGAAACAAGTTCAGGATGACACTTCGTGTCATTTCTAAGTGCTTCGTCAATTGCCAACGGGTTTTCACTGATCAAAATAAGCGGCAGTTTTGTTTTTTCGGATAACTCTTTTGAAACAGAAGCAAATTTTTCAGAACTGTTTGAATCGTTTTTGACAGCAATAAGATTAACACCTACCATCATTCCCACTCTTTCAAAATTCAGTTTTTTTATTTTCTCAATTTTTGCGGGAAGATTTTGCTCGTTATCTGAAACGGATACAGCAATTGCTGTCGGATGATAAAATGTCTTTTCGTGACGGAAAAGCACTGTTTCACCACCAACTTCAACACCTTCACCAATTGTAATTGTCGCTATCGGCGGAAGTGAAGCGGACTCCAATAATTGTTTTGCCTCATCGCTAACATCCGGGCATTGAGCCAAAGATGTTTTTTTTCCGGCAAGTGCCATCGCAAACGCAAGACAGGTCGGAAATCCGCATTTTTTACAATTTGTTTTCGGTAAATTTTTGTAAATATCCAGCCCCGACAGAGCCATAAAATTCCTCCGATTATTATCTTTCTTTTTAATCTTCCTGCAACTTCTTATCCTTGTCTAATGGTCATCAAAACTACAATAATTTTTGAGCAAAAGAATGGAGTTCATTATTTGCCAAAGCAAGGAGTTTCTTTTTTACTGTTCTTGAAAAATACTCTTTCTCGGTTTTTGTCAATTTTTCGTTTTTTAATTTTTTGTAAAACAGATCTTTTTGCTTGGGAGAAAACACCTGTGATAAGGCGAACTCTAAATTATACTCATCTTTCAATTCCAACAACTTTTTGAGTTTTGTTTTTTCTTCAAGAGCATAATTTCTGAATGTATCCTTTAATCTCTGACTTGACATTTTACATTTTGCTACAAATAAATCCTCATTATTTTTCATTTTTTCAAGATAGGTATTATACTTGTTCTTATCATTCAAATTAAGAAGATCATATAATTTTTTAGACCAGTCGTATTCAAGGTTTAAATTACGATAAAGCGCTAACGATAATGCTATTAATTCGTAAAATATATTTTTATCGGATTTATATTTCAAGTATTTCACAGTTTTATGAAAATCAAACAAACCTTTTTTTAGAGCATTGGCCAACATAACAGGGAATCCATCCCACATCCGCATATCCTTACTTTTAACAACATCTGCCAACACGGCATTTGCATCTAATTTCTCTTCTTTTTTCATAACTGGAAAACCGAGTTGATTTAGACTCTCAGTAAGATTATTTTTCATCGTAAATACCTTCCCTTTTCAGTTTTTCGACAAAAGATTCAAAATATTTTATTACCGTATCTTCCGATACATCATAAGATGCTGTTTCGTAATAAAGTTGTTTTAATTTTTTGAAATCAACTTCATCTTTTTTCGATCTAATCAATGTTATGCAATCTTCAATATCCACGCTCATTGACCGAAATATCTTACTAATAATTAAATCATAATAATTCAAAACTCCGAGATAAATATGATTTAATTCGGCAATAAAAATATGTTTATTCTCTTTAAGCGGCGACTCCATGAGTTCCGTAGTATGAACACTTTTACCTTTAAACAAATCAAATACAAAATCACCTTCCCTTGCCCAGCCATTACCGGTGACTGATTTATAGCCAAGTTGCTGCAAAATATTTACGAGGTATTCGTATTGCTTTGACTCCGGGACTAATAAATCAATATCTTTCGTTGAGTCCTTTACACCGAGCAATGTCAGGGCTGTTCCACCACATGCAATAAGATTTATTTTTCTTTTTGAGAAACTATCCCAAATGGATAATCTTTCCAGTAACCCCTGTTTGTCAATTCTATAATTCATACATATACCTGTATAATATCATACATTGTTTTGTATTATTTTATACAATAATAACAAATTTGTCAAGTGTTTTTATTATTTCGAAAATTTTTTATTTTAGTGATAATCAAATGTAAATAAAGTACCTGGTAACTTTTTGCAAATATCTAAACCAGACAGAGCCATAAATTACCCCCTACCTTATTTCAATTGATATTTCACTGCCAAGTGCGATTGCTATTTTTTTTAATGCAGTAAGTGAAATGTTCTCTCCACCACTTTCCACGCGGGATATGAGTTGTTGTGACACTTTCATTTTTTTTGCAAGTTGTTTCTGCGTAAATCCTTTTTGTTTTCTGATATTTTCAATCTTCCCGCCGATGGCTCTGCATAGTTCATCAACGGGTTTTATTTCTTTTTCAAGACCGTTTATCTGAATTTTTTTTCTGCGATATTTTTCAACCAATTTCTCGTAGATCGCCTGCCAGAACTCTATCCTGGGATCGTTCCAGTTGTCTTTCCTCATTACTTTTTTTATCAAACGCCAGTTGTGACAGAAATCTATCGGGTTCAAATATTTTGTTGAAAATACCTCCTTCGGCGAGTTCTCCCGTGAAAGCAACAATGCAGCAAATTTCAGAAATTTCTTATTTTTGGGATTTTTTAAAATCTTTTTTACTTCATTTATGCTTGTTTTTCTGTCCCATAGCCAGTTACTTTTCATATAAAATCCACCTCTTCTTCAAGCAATTTGTCAACCTCTTTTTTGTTCAAAAGAACTCCTTCGGAGAAGTGTCTTTCAATATCCCGATAGTCAACTCTTTTTTTAAGTTTCAGATCCTGCAGTCCTGTCTTTATATCCATCCTGTTATATGTACGATACCACCGTATAAGATTTTCCCGAATGACATCGTCGCAATATTTTCCTGCAAAATCCGCAAGTCCGATGAATGTATGCGAAAGATAATACAAATCGCAAAAATCTTTGGCTTCCTGTCTGCCACCCTGACCTATTTCCCTTCCCGTTTTATCTTCTCTTTGCCAATATCCTGCTACCGCATATATTTTTCTCAGATAGATATCTTCAAGTGACATCACATTTACACCGTTGATATTTCGCGGCGGTTTTATAAGTTTTATATAATCTTCTACAAAATCTACTTTCAACTTATCTTTTTTGGTGAATTCTATTGAGAATATCATCATTTTCACCATGTTTTTTTTCATTTGCTGCTTCAGTAACTTAATTGGTCTCCGAAACTCTTTTGACAGTCCTTCCACAATTCCGGTAATCTCCGATTTTTCAAACCTGTCCGTAAAAAAATCTAAATCCTCTGAGTCCCTGTGTTGAAAATAGAAATTGGAAAGTGCAGTACCGCCAGCCAGGTAAAAACCGTCAATCCTGCCAGCAAGAATTTTCAGAACTTTTTCCTGATATATTATTATTTTGCTGCGAAGCATCATACATTATTTATACAACATATAAGTTGTTTTGTCAAGTCATTTACAACATATAAGTTGTTTTTTATCCAAAACAAGCGATACTAAAGCATCGCACTATATTTGCGAACTACAGCGATTGCTTCGGTCTCCATATGCGACCTCGCAATGACATCTGCGACATCTACATCAATGGCTCCATTGTAATTACCGGGTGATTTACTTTTTGCAAAAATTCTAAAAGTTTTTCGGTATCCGTCGCAATTGTTTCGTCAGCAATTTTATCAAAGAAATCAGGAACACTTTCTTCTTCACCACGTTTTTTAAGTTTTTCGGAAATTGCTTCTTTTAATTCTTTTGGCATCCATACAATTCTTAATAATCCGCCGTCGGCTTTTATGAATTTTTTTGATGTGATGTAGAGCCGTCCAAATCCCATAAAACCGGGTGTTTGATTTCCACCGCCAACAGAACCAGCAAGCGTAGAAAATGTCATACCGAGCGGCGTCATACCAGAATACTCGCGGTTGACAACCATAAATCCGTTTGCCTCCGGAACTATCGCACCTATGCACTCAAAACAGCCGCAACTGGTTTCAGGAAGTGTCATAATTGAATATCCGTGAAACCTTTCAAGATAACCGTTGGATTTTAACTTCACCAAATCGTTGATGCCCTGCCACTCGCCGCGAACACCGTCTAAAACTGTGCCTTTTTTCACTGGCTGATTTGGTCCTGTCGGATTTATTTCAAAAGACGCCTTGCAGTCAAGCCAGTTATAAGCACCGCAGAGACCAAGCCGTTCCGGTTTCACGATACACAGATGATTCGGTGCAAACGACTGACAGAGTGTGCAGGAATAAAATGTGTCAACAGATTCATCTGTCATAGCACCAATTCGTTCATCACGGATTTTATATGATTCACGAGCAAAAGGTAAAAGTTTTTTTACATCGTCCTCTTTTGTATAAATTTTTATCTGAACCTTGTCCACAATCGTTCCAAAAACCTCGTGAATTCTTGCATGAATAATTGTGCCGAGATGTGATAACTTAAAACCCTTTAACTTTGCATCTTTAGAAATTCTAATCCATACTAAATCACGCTGGCCTGTATGCATTATTCCCTGTGCTTCGTTTAAGAATGTGTGAATCTGCCGTTCAACAATTGATTCAAATTCTTTCTGCATTTTTCTTCCGGCAACTTCTACATAAATACCAACCGGCACAGCAGAACCCTCTTTCACATCGTCTATTTCTGGTCCTATAACCTCAATTTTACCGTCGGTAATTTCATCAGTATTTTTTGTTGTCACATATTCAAACGCAGATGAGTACTTGCCACCTGCTCCAAGATATGTCTGCTCTTTGCGAACCCTTTCGCCTTCAAATGCTGCGGAATACGCAACAGGAATTGGAATCTCTGAAACTTTTACCTTTACACCGCGAACTTCAATACAAACAGGAACTATTTTTTTGTGGTCAAGTTCGGAAATTAGATGCTCATAAGTGCAAATGCCCGTCGGAAGAATTTCGGGAATATCGGTATCAGCAATTATCGGAAATCCCATATTTATTGCACCAGCACCTGTTGCATATTTAATATCATCAATAAATCCAAGTGTAAGTCCGAATGCAAAAACCCTGTCCTTACAGTATTTTAAACATTTTAGTGCTTCACCTTTTTTATGCCCTCCGAAAGTTAAAGCTCCGCGAATCGCCCAGTTTAGAGGGTAAATTCCGGTAATTGTATCTCTGCCGTAAGGAACTATGTAATTGTCCCAGCCCATCTCAACATTTTCTTCCTTTAACTGGTCAATAATTGAACGACCGTTCGTTGACGAGCCAATGAATGAAAGAATCTGCCGTTTCTGAAACTCTCGGACAATCTCAACCGCCGTTTTATTGTCGGGTGCAGCACCGAGTATAGCAGCAAATCCCGGCATCCTTCCGTCAACAAGTTGAATACCCAACTGCCTTAAAATGGTATCTGAAAAAAATCCAATACAGTCCGGCTGTGGCTCCTGTTGATAAAGATAACGCAGTCCAACTATAATCTCCTCGGCAAAAAGCGTCGCAATACCACTGTCAAGCGCATCACCCAAATAAGGAAGGTGAAAATTCTGTGTTGGTTCATTACGCAAAAGTGACTTTGCTTCCTGTAAAACCGGTTTTATATCGCCAAGTGTTTTGACTTCAAGTCCTAATAAAGCATATGCCATCGGGAAAAAATATGCAGTATCCGGAAATTCAACTTTTTGTCCCTCACCTTTTTCGGTAATCGTTTTGTTCAAGAAATCTTCTGCCTCTTGGACAATTTTTTGGGCACCTCTTATTGCAGCAGTAGCAACTATTTTTGACATTTTTTCGCTCCCTTGTAACCTACTCTATTTACTACAATAATATCACCCCTTTGGGGTTTCATTCTCAATGCCGAAGGCATGACATTATTATAGATATTGCTAAACAATCACCATTAAACCCTGAAAGGGTGACATTACTATAGCATTCTTTATGAGCAAAGAACCGGGCATGCTTCGCCACAGGCGAACCTACTCGGCTGTTCCCCACAATCCTATTATTTCACTATATTCTTTTTCAAAAAATTTGGCTTTATGCTCTTTAATCAACGGCAAAATCTTGGCAAAATTGAAATTGTTTTCTAATAATCTGGTTTTTATAGATGAAATATCAATCTTTTTCATAAGCAGTGATCCATAGACACCTGCATTATCCACATCACCCACAAGCACAAATCCAACAATCTTGTTATCTTTAAGCACAAGTTTTTTGTAATTTTTTTTGATTTCATTTTTTCTGACGATGAACTCATATCCATCACCTTTTGACTTTGTAATGCCATATGAAATTGTTGGAAGTCCAAAAAACTCAACTGAATTCATAGCCAGAGAACCATCATACTTTATATTTTTTCCCACCATATTAAGTCCGGCAATTTTCCCCTGAATAACAGCATTGGGCCACAGAGCGTTTGTGGTCGATTCACCAGTAATCAAATCGGATGTCTGAGCAACATCACCAGCAGCGTAAATATCACGCACACTCATTTGTAGATACTCATTCACAATAATTCCCCAGTCAACTTTTATATCCGTATTTTTTACAAGTTCCGTATTTGCCTGAACACCTTTACCAATAACAACAATTTGACAATCAATTTTTTCCCCATTCTCAAGAACTACTCCTGATACTTCTTTATCTCCATAAATCTCTAATGCTTCCAGCCCTGTGAGAACTTTAATCCCTTCCTTCTCAATTTTTTTCTGTATAAAATCTGCCCCTTCCTCATCAAGCATTTGGGAAAGAATATGTTTTGACTTTACTACTACCGTTACATTCAGTCCTGTTTTGTGCAACGAATAAGCAGCACGAAGTCCGATAAGTCCACCACCGAGCATCACCGCTGTTTTTGATTTTTTCAAACGCTTTTCTATGCCTCTTGCATCTTCAATATTCCTCAATCCAAAAACTCCTTCCTTATCAACACCCAGGATATTTTCCATTTTTGAGCGGGAACCAGTTGCAATCAGGAGTTTGTCAAACGGCAAAACACTTTCATCTGACAACTTAACTTTTTTTTCAGACGGCAAAACTGATTTAACTGTTTTTCCAATAATCGCATGGACATTATATTTTTTGTAAAAATCATCTTCTCTATATTTCAATTTTTCCTCAGGAATCATTCCCGCAAGATAGTATGAAAGCAAACACCGTGAATAAATTGGATAATTCTCATCGGAAATAACCGTAATTTTTCCTTCCGCATCTATTGACCTTATTGCTTCAACACAGGAAATACCAGCAGCACTTGCACCAATTATTACATAATTCATTTTTGCACCTCTCTAACGACAGAACGAACAAGAAATTGAAATACTTCATCCCTATTTGATTATCAGCGATTTTGTCGGACAGGCATCAACACATGCGGGACCTTTATCTCTATCCTTACACAAATCGCATTTCAGAGCAAGTTTTTCCTTTCGGGAAATCGCACCAAACGGACAGACCATTATACACATCCAGCAACCGACACATTTTTCTTCATTATGTTGTGTGGAGCCATCCGGTGCTTTATACATCGCACCTGACATACAGGCAGAAATACAAAGTGCTTCTTCACAATGACGGCATCGGAGTGGCAAGGAAGATGGAAGATGCCGAGTAGATTCGCCTGTGGCGAAGAAGATGGAAGATGGAAGGTCAAGATATTCAACAGAAACCCGTTTTTCTGGCAGAGGAGTTTCATTTATTGCCTGAAAAAGTGTTTTGCTTTTTGAGTGTTCAACGGCACAGGCAATCTCGCAACTTTTACATCCCAGACATTTTGAAACATCACAATAGATTTTCTTGGATTTCATCTCGCTCAACATTTTTCATTTCCTCTTATCTAGCAATTGGACAGCATTTTCCAAAAAGAATTTTTTGACATCCTTAAAATCTATTGTTTTGAGAATTTTCACAGGAATGTCATCTATATTATCTGGAAATCCCTCAATTTTCTGAAAAGAGAATGCTAAAAAATATTCTTCAAGACCAGGATCTTTTTCTTTTGCTTTTTTTATTACTTTAATCAAATCCATCTTTTCTGTTTTTATCGCAAAATATATGTCTATATAATCCCTGATTTCGTATCTCCCATAAATGCAAAGTAACTTATTGGTGATAATATCTATTAAACTGTCAACATAAATCCCATACTCGGTTTTTCGGGGCTCTTCAAATCTAAAAGGTGAGTCCTGTGCTATATGAATTTTTGTTGAATCTTTCTTGTCAGAAACAATGAGTTCGGAAAATGTATTGAATTTTCTTCTTATATCTACAGCATAATTTTTATTTTTCAGTTCAGACGCTAAATCCTCTGCAAAAAATGGTACTAGATTTTCCTCGGATGTCATAAAATCTAAATCTTCAGATAATCTATGCTTAAAATAAAATTCTGACAAAGCGGTTCCGCCTGTCAGATAAAACCTTTCCGAATTTTTTGTGCCTGAAAAGATTAATACCTAAAAAAAGCGTGAATTGAGCAAAAATAAATGAATAAAAACATTGAAATACCGACTGAAATTATATACAATAATGAAGTAAAAAGCGTTCAGGCAATACCCGTCCTAAACGGACGCTTTGTGCCCAATGGCAAAAGG
>JAZDKR010000040.1:0-3393 GCA_043802785.1 Elusimicrobiota bacterium | reverse complement strand
TCTTTTTCCGGAGGAATAATTCCGGATTTAACAAGAGTGTCCCTGGGAACACCAAAAATGAAATGGCCTTCTTCAATCATAACCAGACTCAAACCTGCCTTTCCTTTTTTATAGCCGTTACTCTTCCACCCTGCCATTGTCCTCTATATTTACTCCCCTCACCCTTTATTTCGTGAAACAAAACATGGGTGAATCTTGCTCCCATTTCTATCTCAACCGTAATCGGCCCTTCATTTTTAAGCCCAAATGTCAGTTCACCGGAATATCCCGGTTGAATGGGTCCTGTTCTTATAAAAAGCCCCGAACGGAAGGTTGTCGTCCTTGGCAAAATTACTGCCGATAAATTTACAGGCAGATTTATTTTTTCGATTGTTTTGACAAGAAAAAAATCGCCGGGTTTTATTTTTATACTTTTTTCCTTCCCATATTTTGCTACTAATTCTATACCTGCGGTTTTTCTGTGAGTTTCTCCCAAAAATGC
Source organism: Elusimicrobiota bacterium (assembly GCA_043802785.1). GTDB lineage: Bacteria > Elusimicrobiota > UBA8919 > UBA8919 > UBA8919 > JAZDKR01. The sequence goes on along the minus strand of JAZDKR010000040.1, from coordinate 2,912 downwards.
TTTACCTGATATTTTATAAACTTCTCCCAACCTTAAATCAAAACCCGCGCCTTCGGGATTTGTTAATTCCCTTTCCGATAATCCTTCGACGAGTTTTTTGGTTTTAACAAGTTGTAATAATTCTCTCGGCCCTAAAATCATAATAAATTAGAATATTTGAAGTGAGATTTTCTTGACGCACTTGATCCTGAATCTTTGATATTTTGATAGTCTAGAATTCTAGAAATCAAATGTTCAAAAAATCAAATTCAAGAATATCCCATTTCTAACATCAAAAAATCGACTTCTGAATTTTTAACATAATTTCCCTGTGAACTTCTTTTTTTGTTCTTTCAGCGTCGATAATAGTAAATTCTTTGGAAAATTCCCGCAAAAGCCATTTATAGCCTTTTTCTATTTTTTTTAGTTTTTCCGTATTTTCATAAAGTTCTTTTTCTTTGTCTGTATCGTGTCTTCTTGAAAGACCGGTTTCTATCGAGGCATCTAAATAAAAAGTTATGTCGGGAACCATAAACTGGTTATACATTGAAAGAATGCTCTGGGCAATTACCTCCTGTTTTGCGGAATTTTCGTAATCAACTCCTTCTTTATCTGCCACACCATAAGCAACCGAAGACCAGAAATATCTATCGGAAATTACAATATCACCCTTTTTTAAATGTTCTACTATATCTAGCTGTTGAATCTGTCTGTCCGCCGAAAAAACGTACTGAAAAGAAACAAGCGGGATATTAATTTTTCCCTGAAGCATTTTTCTAATAAACTTTCCTAAAGGGCTATTTGTTGGATTTTTTGTCAAAAACACTTTTTTGCCTTGTTTTTTTAATGCTTTTGCTAAAAAATGGGCTTCAACTGTTTTACCACTTCCATCTATTCCTTCCAAGGCAATTAACTTACCCGGATAAATATTTCTTTTAAAATCCAAATCAAATTCTATGTGATAGTTCATAAATATTTAGAATCCTTGAAGTTAGATATTTTTGACGTTCTTGAGCTTGACTGTCTTGAATTCTTGAAATCAAGATATCAAAGACTCAAGATCAAGAATATCCAACTTCTAACATCAAAAAATCAGTTTCTGAATTCTTACAGTTCTTCTCTAATCTTGCTCTCTCCCGGGCCTTTTTGGTCGACATATTTTGCGTTGTGTTTTTTATAATATGGAATTTCCGCCGGGGACGAAAGTTGTTCAAAAGATATAGAACAGATTCTCATACCAGTATAAAGAGCTACGGGCATTTTTCCCATATTTGCAAGCTCCAATGTTATATGGCCTCTAAATCCGCATTCTATGTTTGCGGCAGTTGAATGGATTACAACTCCCAAACGCCCGATACTTGAACGTCCTTCCAGTCTTCCTGTTAAATCATCGGGGACTTCAAGATACTCAATTGTAGTTGCCAAAACAAAATCTCCGGGCTGAATGATAAATGGCTCCCCTTCTTTAATTTCTATTTCCCTTGTAACATCATCCGAGATATCTTTTTTAAAAGGATCTATGTATGCATGGCGGCTGTGTTCAAAAACCCGGAAACTTCTACCCAATTTTAAATCAATTGAACAAGAGCCAAGCTGTGTTTTTAAATCAAGTGCCGGCTTTATTTTGATTTTGCCTGATTTTAGAGCAATTTTTAATTCTTTGTCCGAAAGTACCATTGACAAAGAGTATACAAAAACAATTTTCAATTAGCAATTCTCAATTTTCAATTGAATTTTGCAATGAAACAATTTAGCAATTAAATATTTTTGAGAAGACTCATTTTCTATTATTGACAACCTAGTTATATTTTTACTATTCTTATGGTAATGCATAATCCTTTTCTTAAAAGGTTTCATGAATTTATTTTATCCCCGGGTCATTCAAGAACCATTAGTGCAGTGGTCATACTTATCATCGCCGCCGCAATCCCCCTTACAGTTTTAGTCGCACAACAACAACAGGAAACAAGACAACATGCTGCAAGTGCCGTACAATGTAGTAATCCAAGCACAGGTGCAACGTGGACATGTTCTGCCTCAATATGTCAAGGATGTTGGTTTTCAACAGGACGGTGTGGCACAAGCGGATGTTTTTATGACCAGCAATATCTTAGTAACACCTGCGGGGCAGGATGCGTACCAACGCCTGCACCTACAGTAGGGCCTACGATTGCACCAACCACAGCACCAACCACAGCACCAACTGCAACCCCAAATTTGACTGCCATAGTCTGCCCTGATGGACATACATGTTCTGTTTCAAAATGTGTTGCCAGTTCGTGCAGTGTTACCGCTAATGGCACTTCTACCTGCGTCATCGGTAGCTGGTTTGCAAATGGACGCTGTGGCACAACCGGATGTTTTTATGATGCCGTAGATCAACGACCCGGTACTTGTGGAAATCCTACACCCACACCTGTACCTACCACTCCCGGTAGCACTCCGACTCCAATTCCAACTTCTGTTGCCTGCACAAATAGTATTACCGGTGTACCGTTTGGATGTTCTGCTTCAAAATGTATTTCCAGCGCTAGTACATGTACCGACCCTAATTGTTATACTGGCCTCTATTTTGGGCCAGGCAGTTGTGGCACAACCAGCTGTAAATATGGACCTGGAACTTTAATTGTTGGCAAGTGTAACTATGTTTGCACTAACGGAGCTAAACAATGTTCTTCAACGGGAATTCCGCAAACCTGTACAAACGGAGCTTGGGTAAATGGAACCGCTTGCCCGACAGAACAAGTTTGCTCAAATGGAACCTGTGTCAACAGTTGCACTAACGGAGCTAGGCAGTGTTCAGCAACAGGCGTTCCACAAGTGTGCACTAATGGAGTATGGGTATCGGGAACTGCCTGCACGGGAGGACAAACTTGCAACACCGAAACGGGAACTTGCACTTGTCCAATAGCAGGACAAACAAATCCTTACTA
>JAZDKR010000039.1:0-13697 GCA_043802785.1 Elusimicrobiota bacterium | reverse complement strand
AGTATCTCTTGTAAATTTCTTCCAGCTCTTTCCACGGCACTAAATTGTGCAACTTCATCCATCGGTTGTCAGAATTTAATCTCCCGCCAAACGGCAATAATTCCACAAATAGATTCCCAGTCATTCTGTCTTTGATTTTATAGGACATTGTTTTTTACCTCCAACCACATTCAAACAGCACTTCAAACTGCAAGGGTTTTTAACACTTTTCCTCGTTTTCCTTGCAGTTTTGTCGTTGTTTCCAATGCCCTATTATATCATTTTTCCGTCATTATTTCAATGAACTTTTGCATTTTTCAGTGCACCCTAAGTAGTCAGGATTAAGTTGTAAGTAGTAAGAATTAAGTTTTAAATCTTTTACTTAATCCTTATCACTTATCACTTACCACTTACCCCTTACCACTTATCACTTATCACTGCCCTTTAATGTCCTTTTCTCTGTTGCACCTTTTTGATAAGTCGGTCTCGGCTGGATTCGTTAAGAAGTCCCTCTGCGATTTTTTTTGTTTCCGACAAATCGGTTTTTATTATTTCACTCTTTATCCTTAAAACTGATGCGGCAGCAACGCTGAAATGTTCAAGCCCAAGACCCAAAAGTATTTCGGTATAAGACGGGTCAGCAGCCATCTCACCACACATTGAAACACATTTACCTTCTTTGTGTCCCACATCAATTATATTTTTAAGAAGGCGCAACACCGAAAGATGGAGTGGATCATAAAGATCTGCAACATATTCGTTGACTCTGTCAACTACAAGTGTATACTGAATTAAATCGTTCGTTCCTATAGAAAGGAAATCCGCTTCCTTGACAATCACATCCACAGTAAGTGCTGCAGACGGTATTTCTATCATAACACCAACTTCAATGTCCTCGTCAAACTGCACCGACTTGCTTCTCAATTCCTGTTTTACTTCATTCAATATCATATTTGCAGATCGCAATTCATCAACACCCGAAATCATCGGATACATCATTTTCACATTACCGAAAACGGAAGAACGCAAAATTGCCCGCAATTGTATTTTGAATATTTCCGGATACTTAAGACAAAATCTTATGGCACGAAAACCCATAAATGGATTCCTTTCGGTATTAATGTTGAAATGCGGGAGCAGTTTATCTCCACCCAAATCAATAGTTCTGATAATTACGGGATTGGGAAAAACCTTTTCAACAACCTGTCTATATGACTCAAACTGCTCTTCTTCCGATGGAAATTCATCCCTGTTACTAAAAAGATACTCCGTTCTGAAAAGTCCGATGCCCTCCGCACCATGCGATATTACGGAACGGACTTCCTCCGGAATTTCTATGTTTGCCGCTACAACTATTTTTTTAGCGTCGACAGTAACCGCAGGAACATTGACAAAATGAGAAAGTTCTTTTATTTCCGTCTGATAATTTTTGAGACGGCGTCGATAATTTTCAAGCGTCTCCGGGTCCGGTTTTACGATAACAACCCCCTCGTTACCGTCTACAATAGCCATATCATTATGCATTATATTGGCAGTTATATCTTTCATTCCTACAACCGCGGGTATTTCCATTGCCTGCGCCATAATGGCGGTATGTGAGGTTTTGCCACCTTGATTCGTAGCAAAACCTATTACATTTTCATTTTTCATTGCGATGGTATCTGTCGGGGTAAGATTGTCGGCAAAAACAATTGAGTTTTCTTCTACATCCGCAAGCATTTTTTTATGAGCACCTGTCAAATGCTTCATAATCTTTTTTCCTACATCATAAATATCCTTTCCGCGCTCACTGAAATACTCATCCTTTATTTTCTCAAAAACTCTGGCGTTTTCTTCTATTACTTCATGCAAGGCATATTCGGCATTAATCAGTTCTTTTGTGATTTTTGATGTCACTTCGCTTTTTAGGGTTGGGTCATCGGCAATAAAAAGATAGGAATCAAAAAGTTTTATGTGTTTTTTGCCAAGATGTTTATCCGCATCATTTTTTATTTTTTCAAGTTCCGCTCTTGTATCAAAAATCGCCCGGCGAAATTTCTCAACTTCTTTTTTTACCTCGTCTTTGGTAACATTTCTTCGGACTGCACAAAAATCTTCACTCTCAATAACAAACGCTTTCCCAATAGCAATACCAGCCGATGCCGAAATTCCTTTAAATAACATATTTACCTCTTGAGGATTAAGAATTAAGTAGTAAGGATTAAGTTTTTTTGCCTTTTCTTAATCCTTACAACTTATCACTTAATCCTGCCTTTTTTATTCTTCATCAAATTTTCTTTCTATAAGATTTTCTATTGCTGATAGCATCTCATTCTCATCAATTCCGTCAATTATCACTTCCAATTCTGTAGCGAGCCCGGCTGCCAGCATCATTAAACCCATTATTGACTTACCATCCACTTCAAGTTCGTCTCTCAACACTTTTACATTTGACTTAAATTTGGAAGTGGTCTGAACAAAAAGCGACGCGGGACGCGCATGTAATCCTAATTTATTTTTGATTTTTAGTGTTTTTCTAATCATATAAAATCCGTAAAGAGCGAAGAGCGAATCTGTAATTAAAACGTTCAATTAACTTACACCAGAATTGTCTTTTATCCTTTTGTCTGAAAGAAATTGTAGCAAGCATATATAGTCCTTTTTCTGTAAATGCTTTAGGTAAATGTGGCGAAAATTTGATTTTGCTAAGGTGGTCAAAAATTTTGACCACCTCTGTCTTCTCATCTTTTGTAAGTTCAAAAATATAATCTTCTGGAAACTTATCAGGATTATTAGTTACTGCTTGGTTTATCTCTTTTGTTTCTACATCATAAAGTTTTGCTACATCAGTATCAAGAATCACTTTCTGCTCTCTCACTTCTATGATTTTGTTTTCAATTTCTATAATTTTTTTATCTTCCATAAGTTCCACTTTTTAATCCTTTTTTGCTTCCGATGAGTATACAGTAATTTCAAAGTTTTTTTTAGAAACTCGTTTTCCATTGTAAGCCGACCGACCATCTGTTCAAGTCCTTCTGTTCGCCTCTGCCAACCAGAATCGGTTGTCGGCTCATTGTCAAGTCGTCCGAGTTCACCCTGTTAGATAAGTTTCACTATCTAGCAGGGTTCATATGCCTTTTGCCAGTTCTTTATTGCCTGATACACTATACCGTATTTCCGACTAGCCGCGGCAGTCGTTATTGTTCCACTTACTATTTCTAGTGCTACTCGTTTTTTGTCCGAATGGACCCCTTTTGGGGAACTCTTTGTTAAATATTCGGTTTGTCTTCATCTGACCGAGTAGGTTCGCCTGTGGCGAACAAGTCCCCCTTTTTAGAGTTCCTGTCAGCCATTTTAATAAATTATGTGTCCAGTTTCAAGGGTGCAGTCCAATTATACCACTTTATAACACATTTATAGCGTAATTTAATAGGTTAAACACCGCAAACATTTTGAATATTTTTGTGTACCATATATTAGATACAAAATAATTTGTGTATCATATTTTACATATTATAATACACTAAATGCCTTGTGCACTACAAGTGAGACACAACGATTAAGCCACAATATTAATAAGTTTATTAAACATCATAACTTCTGCTCGCCTACCACTTCCTTCCTTAAGAGTAGATAAGACCTCTTCTTTGCGTAGCATTTTTAAAAATCGCATCGCACTTGGTTTAGGTATGTGAGAATGTTTAATAAAATCTGTTGTATTAAATATCGGTTGAGCAAAAAGTGTATCAATAATTTTTATTGCATACTGTGAATGTGTAATTTCGACAATTAGGGTTTTCTTTTTATCGTATAAATCTTGTATTGCTTTTGCCTTATTACTATTAGCTTTTGCCTGTTCAATAACTGCCCTAAGAAAAAATTCAATCCAGTCGTTCCATTTGTTTTCTTCGGTGATAACTTTCAATTTTGCATAATATTCATCTCTATTATTTTCAAAATATTCGCTTATATAAAACATCGGCGAATTAATCACTTTCTTTTCAAAAAGAAACAAAGGTATAAGAATTCTTCCAATTCTACCGTTCCCATCAAGAAATGGATGAATTATTTCAAATTGTGCATGAATAATAGCCAACTGTACTAAACGGTCTTTTTCATCATAATGAATATATTTTTCAAAATTTGAAAGATGTTCTATGAGAATTAATGGTGAAGGTGGGACATAAGTCGCTTGTTCAATCGGAGTTCCTGGTTTACCAATATAATTCTGAGAGGTTCTAAAATAGCCTCTACCTTTATCTTTTCCCCTAACACTATCAAGCAATATACCATGCATTTGTTTCATAAGATTTAACGTAATTGGTTTTTCTTTAAGCCATTGAATTGCAAAACGCATTGCTTCACGGTAATTGATGATTTCCCGGATATCATCGTATTTCTCAGTTTTCATATCTGGCGAGGCTTCATACTGTAAAACTTCTTCTAATGAGGCTTGCGTTCCTTCTATTTTAGAAGAGATAACTGCTTCGTTAGTAGTTAATGGGGACAAAAGAACTCTTGGATTGATAATGCTCTGCAAAATTCCATCATAACGCGCTAATTCCGCATTCGCCCGACCAATCAAAGTAATAAATCTAACCCAATCCACTGATTCTAATGGCAACGATTGCGGTACAAAGGGAATTCTCATTTCAATACCTCTGACTTTCGGGTTTGCTCACTGGTGGAATAACTACTTAATAACCATTAGCATTGGAGTAAACCCCTTGTGGGCAAATGTTTGCCTTTCTTCCGCATAATTAATTGCCTCTTTTAAAGATAAGTAATAAAAAAACAGACCCTGAAATGAATTCAGTGTGACACTTTTGCCTTCGGCAAAAGTGTCATTTTATTCGCAGAAATTTTTATTTCAAATTCATACATTTCTTTCGATTTTAAAAAGATTTTTTTATTAGGCGTAACCGACGAACCCTGGTATGTCTTTTCAAAACCGCCCTCAGATAAAGAAATTGTCCAAATAGGAAACACCCAAAAATCAAACAAATCTGAACTCGTAAGATTAAGATTGAGATTAAGATTTTTGTCTGATATTTTTAACAAACTCGTTTTTTCAAAACAGGTTTTTGTATTAAATTTTTCTTTTCTATTTTCCGTTTTATAGAAACAATTTTCATCGTCGGGATTAGAAAAGGCAAAATTGAACTCACTTCCAAACCACATTTCCTTCTCAAATGGGGAATTGTTTGTAATTTTGTATCTAACGATCATACCGGAGTCGGCAAAGATTATTGATTTTACGACCTGAATCGGCAAAGCACCATTTTCCGTCCACAGGTGTCCATCTCTACTTAATATAACTTCTTGCTTCTTGCTTCTTGCTTCCCGACGCTGAAGCCCCGTTGGGGCTGAAGCGTCGGCTACATATTCATACGGTTGATTGACAAAATCCCCAAGTTCCCCATACTCACAGTCAGCAAATTTTTCAACCGTTGTTGCCGGATGGAAAAAATGGTCAATAAGTGAATATCTGTTATACCAGTCGTATTTCAGGTACTTTTGAAGTTCAAGTTCTTTCGTATAATAGACACCGTGTATGGTTTCAAGTTTTTTATGCGCGACATCACTTTTAAGAACTGCAATATCAATTTTTTTATGATACGACTCAAACCTTCTGGTTAGAACATCGGTAAGATTACAGCATATCGGTTTGAAATCAATCTCGGTGAGAGCACCGCCATATGATGGTTTCGCATAAATATTAAAATTTTTATTCGTAAGAATTATTTCGTCCTGACCGTCCTTATCAAAATCAAGAACTTCAATTGACGGTTGACAGTTGACGGTTGACGGTTGACAGTTAACAGGAGACGGTTTGATAAGATTTTCTGCTTCTATCAAATTTTTGTAAATTGCGTGTCTCAAGTGTGGAAGATAAAGCCCGCCAAAAACACCGTGCCAATAGGCACAGTTGCATTGTCCCTTATACAAGAGATTGAGAGATGGGGCAGAGAGATGGGGCAGAGAGATGAGAGCGGAATATTCTCACTTTCTTTCTCTCTTTCTCTCTGCAGTTTCTCACTGATGTACAGCATCTTCTTGTGCATCTGATTTGATTCGGAATATTTCGTCAGAAAATTACGCCAAAAACCACCTTTCAAAAATTTTTTTATGTTGCTGCTGGCATTCGCAGATATTTCTTCAAATTCAACCTGTGCCAAGGATGTAAGCGTCCACTCGCTCATTTCAGAGTATGAAGTAGCGGGAAGATAAATCCTGTCTCTTGCCGGAAATTTTTTTAGATATTCCGAAAATGTCATAATATTAATCCAATCGGAATTTTCCTCTAAAAGTGTGACAAATTTTTCTAACCATTTTTCTTCATAACATGTCTTATATGTATCGGGCCAAACACCGAATTTCTCGCCATCGTCAGCCATAACAAGTAATTGCGACGGGTCATCGGATGCCTCGCTTTTAAGATATTTTATCGTCTCAACGGGATCTGCGAATGGCATAGTGTATCTTAAATACTGACTAATAGGAAAAATTTTAAGCGGTGTCCCCTGCTCTTCCGTGATGAAATATCCTCGGAGTTTTTTTTCTTCCATTCCGCCGGCAAGAAAATGTGAGTCGTCCAAAACGATATATTCCACACCCGACAAATGTAATATTTTGGCAAGTGAGGGTTCCCAGACCCGCTCCGCCAACCACATACCATTGGGAGTATGTGAAAATTTCTCTTTTATGTAGTCGGAAAGTTTTTTTATTTGGCCAAATTTATCGACATCCGGAATTACAGAAAGTATCGGCTCATAATATCCGCCGGTTAAAATTTCCGCCTGACCTTTTCCCACTAATGTTCTGAGACGATTAAGAATTTCCGGCCTATTTTCCTCAAACCAGTCAATAAGACAACCTGTATAGTGAAAAACAACTTTTATGTTCGGATGTTTTTCAATCACATCCAAAAATGGCTCATATGCCTGTTTTGTCGCCCATTCAAAAACATTGTCAAAATTACCAACCGGCTGATGATTATGCACACCAAAAATAAAATTAATTTTTTTCATCGTTTTGCGTGTAGTTTGAGAAACTTTTCCTTTGCATCCATTACTGATGCCCTGGCATCTTCAATAATTTTATTTTTTAGTCCGGTTAACGATATTTTCTCCCTATGGATAAAAGCCGAAATAATCATATAAAGATTAACACCGCTAACAACCTCAAATTTTTCTTTGAATTTTTCTACGAGAGTAAAACAGATATTACACGGGGTACCACCAACCATATCGGTCAGAATAAGCCAGTCGTTCACGATATTGGTTGAGTTGTAAAGTTCCTTCTCAAACCGCTGTCTAACCGATTTTGGATCTTCAGAATATGAAATGGTTATCGCGAATACAAATTGCTGTTTCCCGACAATACCCTGCGCCGTTTCAAGCAGTGCCTTTGCAAAATCCCCATGTGTGACGATGATAATGCCCGTCATATAACACCAATTAAAAGATTGCCCGCCACACATATCGGCGAGTCCGCCTTTGGCGGAAAAAATTACAAAGATTATCATGCCAAAGGCAGATCCGCCCTTGACGGAAAATCTTTCTTAATCTTTCTCAATTTTTCCAATCTTTTAATTGCCTTTTTATAAGTATGCTTTGTAGTCGATGTTCGGAAAGATATTGTTCTTTCTTTCAAGGTTGGATAAAAATCCCTCGTCAATCTGATTCCTCTTGAGCTGTTCGTATAGAACGGTGAACTGATGGATATGATCTTTTGTTCTTTTGAGGGCATATGGAGTCGTAGTGCCTGCCGTCATAATAAAAGCCCAGTCGGATGCTTGTGCCAAAAGCAACTCTCTTGCCGCCTGATTCAACACTCGTTTTAATAAGCCCGCAGCGTTTGGATTTTCATTTGCAATTTCTACCATTCTGGAAGCTGCCTTGTGAAGATGGCGATAAACCCAATCGTTTGCACCGTTGAGCCAGTACTCGTTGTAGCCCTTGTCACCCCACGACGACATACTGGGTTGAAGCACCTGATTATCGGGATGTTTGCTAAGATATTCCGACGGTGTAATCATTTTTATCGTATCCTGGTCATAATGGATTTTTCTGAATAAAAACTCCAGAAAATCAGGCCCCTCATACCACCAGTGCCCAAAAAGTTCGGCGTCATACATTGACACAATCAGTGGCTTTCTTTTAATTAAATCCAAAAGATATTCAACCTGTTTCTGACGATTAAACATAAAATTGCCGGCGTGAAGTGCTGTTTTTTCCCGCGCAGCAGCTGGATTATAAGGTTGCTTCGCAGAGAGCCCAACATCACCTGTAATTTTAAAATATTTTATTCCAACATTTCTTCGGACACCGTCGGAATGAAGATATGGATGAATATAATCGTAGTCAAGGTCGTAGCCAACATCCCTGTAAAATTCACGATAATCAGGGTCGCCAGGATAACCAATATCGGCTGACCAGACCTGATGTGCCGATTCCATATCCCGTGCAAAAGCGGCAACGCCCGACGGGCAATAAACAGGTGCAAAGACACCGTATCTCGGACGAGGCGTACCGTATAAAAGTCCGTGAGTATCAACAAAAAAGAAACGCAACCCGTTTTCTTTGAGAATATTATCCGTGCCGGGAGTATAAGCACACTCGGCAAGCCAAATGCCTTTAGGTTTTCTTCCGAATTTTTCAATGTAATCCTGAACCGCAATTTTTACCTGCGCCTGCTTTGCCTTCTCGTGAACCATCAAGGGAATATAGCCATGAGTGGCACAACAGGTAATAATTTCTAATTTGCCGGCATCCTGAATTTTTTTAAAACCGTTTAGCAGATTTCTTCCGTGTTTATCAAAAATTTCTCTGCTTTTTTTGAATTTTCCGTTGTACATCAGAGCGGTACTGTAAAATACTCCATGGTCGCGACATCTTGCAAGTTCTTTTTCAGAAAGTTCTAAAAGTTTATCAAGGTGTTCACTATACCTGTTCTGTAAAAGTTCGTCGGAAAACATTCCACATAGGGTTGGTGTCAGCGACATCGTTATGCGAAAGTCCACTCCGTCAGAAATCAACCGTTCAAACATATCTAAAAGCGGAATATATGTTTCTGTGATTCCCTCAAATAGCCAATCCTCCTCCAAAAAGTCATCATACTCCGGATGCCGGATGTACGGAAGATGAGCATGTAAAACTAAACATAAATAACCTTTTTCCATGTTAAAATCAGAATTAAGGATTAAGTTATAAGGATTAAGTTTTTACTTACCACTTACCACTTATCACTTACCACTTAATCCTGCCTCTATTTCGTATCTCTTTCCGCTGTTATCGTTATTTTTCTTTCGTCTATTCTATCTTTTGAGACGGCTTTTATCACAAACTCTTTTTTACCGTCGGAAAATTCAACCCTTATAGAAAATGTTCCGTCGGGATTTAACAGAACCGGTTTACTATTTATCGTAAGTGCCGCGGATGGATCAGTTGCACCATAGACAATCAATTCGGCATCCGCAATAAGCCAGAAATTTCTTGCTTTGCCGATTTCCGAAGGGGGTGTTTTGAATCCGCGAGAAGTAACCCCTGAAGACATTCCGGAAAAAGCGCCTCTGGAGACAATGTTAAGATATTCCCATCTCTTTGCCAATAACTTTGCCATTTCTAATGAACCAACGCCAACCCTGTCAATCCCGGAAAGTTTAAGCAGTTTTTCATAATCCTCACAAACAAGCATCCACTGTTCGTCTGTCACATCTGAAACCTTGCCCGACGGCATGGTTATTGTATTTGATAAAAGTATCGAGATAAACTTTCCACCGCTGATAAGTCCTAACTCTACACAGTATGTTTTTCCGGGATTTTCAACTTTTATGTACCAGTTACGAGCGTTAAAATTTATTTGCATTTCCTTAAATTTGCGAGATTTGTTGCCAGGAAATTTCTCAAACCCGGTAATATCGTGTATCCTTAAAATAAAATCTGACTTTTCAAAAACATCCCGTCCGTATTTCTTTTTTAACTGCTCGGATGTTTCGTCGGAAATATCCCAGTAGGCAAAAATCCAGTTGGTATCCCGAGGAAGAATTACAAGAATATCCTCCTTGTATCTTTCCTGAATCGGATATCCCATATCAATGTAGACAGGTTTTGTCGATTCAATCTTTTCCATTTTCTTTACTTGCGATGACGAACTTTTTGACATAAAACCCCCTTAACGACAGAGATTAGGTAAATGGAGATTAGGATATTAGGGTAAAACCTAATTTCCTAATTTCCTAATTTCCCAATCTCTATTCTCTGCCTTTATCAACGTCCCTGTGCTTCAATATAATTGAGAATTTCTTTTTGGAAAGATATTCTTTGAGTTCGTTTGCCAATACAACTGAGCGATGATGTCCACCCGTGCAACCCAACGCAATCGTCAGGTATGACTTTCCTTCTTTTATGTATCTGGGAATTATACTTAAAATCATTCCAAAAAACAACCTTGCAAATTTTTTTGCTTCTGGAAAACCCATTACATAATTTTTCACTTTTTTTTCAATACCAGTATGATACTTTAAATTCTTTACATAAAACGGATTGGGCAGAAATCGGACATCCATAACTATATCGGCATCCGACGGAATACCGTATTTATACCCGAAAGATATTATGTTAATACGCATCTCCGAATTCTTTGAAATTTTAAGCAGCCCCGCTATTGTCTCTTTGAGTTCCTGAAGATTTATATCTGTTGTATCAATAACCTTTGATGACTGTTCTTTTATGTCCGACAAAATCGCTCGTTCCGTTTTTACCGCGTCAGGAACAATTTTTCCAAGCGGATGTTTTCTACGGGTTTCGCTAAAACGTCTTATGATTGTTTCATCCGAGGCATCAAGAAAAAGTATCCTCGGGCGAAGCGCCAAGTTTGATATTATTCTCGGAAAATCGGTAAGATTTTCGCCTTCTCTTATGTCAATTCCGAGAGCAATTTTTTTAAACCTGTTATCTTTTGACCCGGCACTTAACGATACAAATTTTTCAATAAGAATCAGCGGAAGATTATCAATGCAAAAAAATCCGAGGTCTTCAAAACATTTGATTGCTTGACTTTTCCCGGCGCCTGAAATACCTGTTATAATAAAAAATTGTGTGTTCATTGTTCGCTCAGCGAACACGCGAATTATCACAAATCAAATCCGCCACAAGCGGACGAATATTTGCGTTTCATTCGCGTTTATTCGCGTTTTTTTCTTTCATCATTTCTATGAGTCGCTTGTTTAAATCCTGGGCGGCATGATACCCCTTAATTTAAGCCGCTGATTCATTGCGGCAACTTCAATTATTGAAGAAATATTTCTGCCGGGTTTGACAGGTATGGTAACTTCAGGAACTTTCACTCCCAAAATTTCGGTCGCCGAGTCGTCAAGTCCCAAACGCTCATATTCCTTCTCGCCTTTCCAGTGCTCAAGTTGAACAACCAGGTCAATTTTTATCGAATCCATAACAGCAAAAATTCCAAAAAGATTTCTAATATCAATAATTCCGACACCCCTTATTTCCATATGGTGTCTGATAAGTTCCTCTCCAAAACCGATAAGTACATCGCCGGGTCGCCGCTTTATCTCAACAACATCATCCGCGACGAGAATATGTCCGCCTTTTATCAGTTCAAGTGCACACTCCGATTTTCCGATAGAAGAATCACCAAAAATTAAAACACCCATACCGGAAACATTGACAAGCACACCGTGTTTCACGATTGACGGAGCAAGTGCATCCTCCAGAAAAAGGGTGAGTTCCGTCGTAAATCTGCCGGTTTCAAGTGAGGTTTTAATAATAGGGATTTTATATTTTTCAGACAATCGTAAAAAAGCCGACGGTACATCTAAATTTCTCGTTATAAATATAGCCGGCAAATCAAACGAAAATATTTTTTCAAAAACCTCATTTTTTACTATATGTGACTTTAAGTATGTTATTTCGCCAAGTCCCAATATCTGAATCCGCTGGTATGGGAAATAATCTAGAAAACCCGTTAGCACCAACCCCATACGGTTTATATCAGAAACAGTTATTTTTTTATTGAGTCCTTCTTCTCCTGAAATGGTTTCAAGCAGAAACTCCGTTTCTTTTTTTTCAAAAAACTCTTTTACGGTAATGCTTTTATCCATTGTTCGCTCCGCTCACAAACGCGAATTATCGCAAATCTAACGCGAATATTCGCTAATATTAGCGTTTTTTCATTCGCGTTTATTCGCGGCCTTTTACAACTCATCTTCTTCTTTTATTATCTTAATAATTTCCAATGGTGTATTAGCGTCCCTTAACGATTGTCTGAAAAATTTGTCTTTTAGAAGACGGGAAATTTTTGCAATTGCCTGTAGATGTTCGGATATGGATTCCGGCGGTGCAACCATCAAAAAAATTATGTAGACCGGCTCGCCATCAAGCGAATCAAAATCAACACCTGCTTTAGAAATTCCCAAAGACGCAATTATTTTTGATACATCTTCGCTTTTGGCATGAGGAATTGCAACACCCTGCCCAATACCGGTAGAACCAGTACTTTCCCTTTTCATAATGGCTTCCACTATGTTACCAACATTTTTTAGTTGCGATTTTTTTTTGGCAAGTACCTCAACAAGTTCCGTCACCACGGCCTTTTTTGTTCTTCCTTCTAATTCTGTCAAAACACAACTCTCAGCCAGAAAATCCAAAATTTTCATACCTTATACTACCTCCTTAACCGCTCCGATCAAATCGCTAAACTGACGCAAAACTCATACGCGAAACCGACGCTAAATATTTTGCGTCTGTTCTGCGTTCTTATTTTGCGTCTGTTTCGCGTTGCTTTTTTTCAATCTCAAACAAACCATAATTTGACTCGGACTTCCGATGCATTACCGACAGTTTGTTGGTGTCTTTATTTATAAAAATTAAAAACAAGTAATCATTATCATCCATAATTTCAACTGCTTCATCCGTCGTTGAAACAATCGGAACAAGTTTTCTTTTATTCAAATTAATTGACACTTTTTCATCCTGCTGAGCCCGTTTATACTTATCTTCCACCAAGGACCTGAAAGATTTTCTACGACTTTTAACTCTTTCTTTTTCTTTTCGTAACTGCTGTTCAACTTTGTCTACCGCCATGTCAACCGCAGAACGGAAATCTGCTGCCTGCTGCTTTATTTTTATTGTTTGACCGATTCGCCGCGGCGGATTAATAATAATTTCAACGATATACAGATATTTTTGTTTGCTTAAAAATACTTCTATTTTGTTTATAATTGAAAAATACCTTTCCGATTTTGAAAGTTTCTCCTTGATGTATTCCACAATATTTTCCGGAACCTTTATCCTCTTTGCCCGAATGTTTATAATCATTTGTTTTCTCCTGTTCGCTCCGCGAACACGCGAATTCTCGCCAATCTAATCCGCCACAGGCGGACGAATATTCGTGTTTATTCGTGTGTCTCCCATGATACAAAAAACTATCCAAAAAGTCAACCCCGCGTATCAAATCATGTATAATCTAACCCAAGGGGTCATCGTCAAATCATGTATAATCTAACCCTGAAGGGAGGGTTAGATTATGAAATTAGAATTCAAGATGAATTACTTTAAAAGTATTTATCACCGGTTTCACAAAGCATCTCGCATACAGAAAAGCAGAATTCTTGATGAGTTTTGTAATGTCTGTAACTACAACCGTAAATATGCCATATGGCTGCTGAACAGTCCGCCCAAAGAGAAAAAATTTAAACCAACAAGAAAAAGAAATTT
>JAZDKR010000038.1:0-18115 GCA_043802785.1 Elusimicrobiota bacterium | reverse complement strand
CTTGAGCCAAATGCTGTGCTGTCAAGGCCATCAAGTAATTCGCTGTCAGCCGCTTTCTCAGTTTTACCAAGTTTGTTAGTGTCAAGTGCACCAGTGGATATTCCAAGATTATTGTCACCCGTTGCCCTTGCGATTGTTTCTGTTGCCAAGTTCGCTATGTCAGCATTCAAATCGCTTCTTAACGTGCCAGTGGTTACGCCTATTGCGGCGTCTGCGGTTTGTCTGTTGGTTGTTTCTGTTGCCAAGTTCGCTATGTCTGTTGTTAAATCACTTCTTAACGTGCCGGTGGTTACGCCTATTGCGGCGTCTGCGGTTTGTCTGTTGGTTGTTTCGGTTGCTAAGTTCGCTATGTCTGTTGTTAAATCGCTTCTTAATGTGCCAGTGGTTACGCCTATCGCTGTATCTGCGGTTTGTCTGTTGGTTGTTTCTGTTGCCAAGTTCGCTATGTCTGTTGTTAAATCGCTTCTTAACGTGCCGGTGGTTACGCCTATCGCTGTATCTGCTGTTTGTCTCTGACTCGTTTCTGTCGTTAGGTCGGTCCTCAATGTGCCGGTAGATATTCCCAAATTGTTGTCGCCTGTTACTCTGTTGCTTGTCTCCGTCGTTAAATCCGTTCTTAATGTGCCGGTGGTTACGCCTATTGCGGCGTCTGCTGTTTGTCTGTTGGTTGTTTCTGTTGCTAAGTTTGATATGTCGGCATTAAGGTCGGTTCTCAAAGTGCCAGTGGTTACACCAATTGCAGTGTCCGCGGTTTGTCTTGCAGTTACTTCTGTTGCCAAGTTTGCTATGTCAGCATTAAGGTCGGTTCTCAATGTGCCTGTGGATATTCCCAAATTGTTGTCGCCTGTTACTCTGTTGCTTGTCTCCGTCGTTAAATCGCTTCTTAACGTGCCGGTGGTTACACCTATCGCTGTATCTGCTGTTTGTCTGTTGGTTGTTTCGGTTGCTAAGTTCGCTATGTCTGTTGTTAAATCGCTTCTCAATGTGCCGGTGGTTACGCCTATTGCGGCGTCTGCGGTTTGTCTGTTGGTTGTTTCTGTTGCTAAGTTCGCTATGTCAGCATTCAAATCTGTTCTTAATGTGCCGGTTGTTACACCTATTGCGGCGTCTGCTGTTTGTCTCTGACTCGTTTCTGTCGTTAGGTCGGTTCTCAATGTGCCGGTGTCTATCTTAATCTGTGCGATGTCTGCGCTTGAGCCAAATGCTGTGCTGTCAAGGCCATCAAGTAATTCGCTGTCAGCCGCTTTCTCAGTTTTACCAAGTTTGTTAGTGTCAAGTGCACCAGTGGATATTCCAAGATTATTGTCACCCGTTGCCCTTGCGATTGTTTCGGTTGCTAAGTTCGCTATGTCAGTTGTTAAATCGCTTCTCAATGTGCCGGTGGTTACACCTATCGCTGTGTCTGCGGTTTGTCTGTTGGTTGTTTCTGTTGCTAAGTTCGCTATGTCAGCATTCAAATCTGTTCTTAATGTGCCGGTTGTTACACCTATTGCGGCGTCTGCAGTTTGTCTCTGACTCGTTTCTGTCGTTAGGTCGGTCCTCAATGTGCCGGTGGATATCCTGCAATCATTATCCATCGAGCCACTTACATTATATAACCCACTACCATCACCATAAAATACAGCAGCAGACGAATATCCAACAATATACGCATTTGTTGAAACCTCCACATACTCGCCACTGCTTGTGATTTTACCATTTGACATCACAATGTTTGAATCAAATGTTTTATCTCCCGTACCTATTGTTTGTGCTGTGCTTGTGGTTAAAAAAACACGCCCAATATCTGCTATATCAAGGTCACATACCATGATTGTTGAATCAACAATCTGGTATGTACCAACGGAATCCTGCCCCAAAACACCAGCAACTGCTAATGTTGGAGGTACATTTTTAAGTTTTGTCCAGTCAACGGGGTTTGTTGTGTTATTTATTGTACCTGGATTTGCTACAACTGATGTTGTCAAAAACACAGTTGAAACATCTGCCTGATTTAAATCAATTGCTGTGATTGTTCCATCAACTATTTTCGCAGAAGTAATCGCGTTATCCGCAATATCCTCAGTGGCAATTGTTGAATTAATAATTTGATATGTGCCAACGGAATTTGGTCCTAAACCGCCAGCGACTGCTAAATCTGAAGGTACATTTTTAAGTTTTGTCCAGTCAACGGGATTTGTTGGAAGATTGATTGTGCCGGTTGTTGCAAGTTCTGGTACCGATTTTGCAGCAATCGCATATGCAGTGCCAACTATTTCTTCTCGTGGAGAAAGTGTTGTTCCTTCGACTATTACTTCAAGATATAGTGGGCTGGCATTGAATACATCAGCTGGAAACGCAGTATCTTTACCAAGGATATAATTAAAAAGCCCTCGTTTTACTGAAACAGTTTGTTCGTTACTTGTCCATTGTTGTGTCCCATTAGTTAAAGCATCATAAATCTTGAACACCATCTTTTTATTGCCAGTAACAAGTTTCCCACTTTCTTCAAGTCGGCCCTGATAATTTATTCTCTCAGAAACTGCTGAATAAAGAAACACACCACATACCATTACACAAACAAAAGCAATTAGTAATTTTCGCATAAAAACCTCCACTTTGCTACCTTATTATTACAATTTTACCGGATTTGTGGTCTTTTTCTTTGTCAACATAATAGATGTAGACACCACTAAAAAGTTCCTCACCATTATCGTTAACAACCGGTTCCCAAAGATATTCATCGGTTGTTATATCAGTTTTCTCAAGTGTAGTCACAAGTTCGCCTGAAATTGTATATATTCTGATTCGTGCTGTATTAGTTAATTTTGTGAATGTAATTTTTGTATGCCTTTTGTCTGGTCTGAATGGCACAGGGAATGCGTGTGATTCTGACAAATCTTCTGCTGGTTGCCTACCTGGAGCGGAACCTGGAAGAAACCCGCCTTCAAGTGAATATGCACCGCCTTCCATCGTAGAATGACCTACATTACCACCAACTGAGTACACAATTTTTTGATTCCCGGTACTATCCTGTAGTTCTCCACCACCAGCACTAAATGTGGTATAAATCGTCTCAAAAAAACCACCAACAGCAGCAAAAACAATCCCAGAAAATACCACAAATCCAAATGCAATGATTTTTTTTCTATAATCTAAACCACACAATAATTCAGTTCGCATTTTTTAACCTCACTTTTTAACAACCGGAAAACGGGAATCGTGAAAGGCCGTGAAGCGTAAATCGTGAATCGTGAATCGTAATGGCAACAACTTTATAACTTTCTAAACTTTCTATCCCCTGCTCCCTATCTCCTACTCCCTATCTCCTATTCCATAACAACTATTTTTAATATGATAACGTCAACCCGACGGTTTTGTGCTCTGTTTTCTGGAGTATCATTTTTAGCAATCGGTTTCTTATACACGAAATTCTTTACTATTATTCTTGCTTCAATAACACCATTCCTTGCAAGATACGAGTTAACAGCCATCGCCCTACGAGAAGCAATCGCCTCGTTAATTTCTGTTTTGACAACACCGTTTTTTGCAAGATACGAATCAACAGCCATTACCCTACGAGAAGCAAGCGCCTCGTTAATTTTTAACCCTCCATATGCGCAAGTGTTACCTTCTATTGTCACTTTATTATCAGGAAATCTTTTTAGGATATTTACCACTTCATTTAAAGTTTGTTGTGTTTCTTCAGTAAGTTCGTCTGATTCAAATCTAAAAAACACACGGGCAATTATCGTGTCCTTTTTTACCTCCTCAATTTTTGAAACAAACGGTTTAGGTGGCAAAGTTGCTATTTCAGGTTCTCTCGCACCAATTAAAATTGGCTGGATATTTTTTTGTAAAACACCGGGAATAATTTCAACGATTTCTTCTTTCACTTTTTCTGGAAAGTTCTTTTGAACAAAGGGTTCCTCATGTATCGGCGAAACACCAACAACATCAGGCAATTCAACAATTTCAGGTGTTTCTAGTGGCAATACCTCAATCTCATTTACCATTTCTACAGGTTCTATATGCTTTTTTGCCCTTTCAGCAATTGCTTCATCAACAGTTTTACCAAATCTTGCGGTCAAACTCATCCTGTGAGTGTCCTTAAAAATACCATAGTCGGCAAATGCATAGTCAACCTGCATCCCATTTATTTTGAAACCAACACCAAAAGTTAATCCATTTCCCAAGTCCATCTTTGAACGATACCCCGCTCTTAAAGCAAGTAAATCCAAAAGCCACCACTCACCACCGACGCTGAAATAATTATCATTATCAATCGGGAAATTTATATCAGACGCAACTGTAACCTTTTCATTAAAGAGTTTTACAGCAGTTCCGAATTTTATATTCCGAGGAAGATCACCTTTTTCCTCAACAAATTTTAACTTAGCTCCTATATTCTGGGCAACTAAGCCAAAAGAAAGTGGTAACGTGGTAACGTGGTAAAGTGAACCAAAATCAACCGCAACTGTAGAGGCACTTTCATCATCAAGCCGCTGGTTTATATATTTTAGATTTCCGCCGATATTAAAATTTTTACAAATTTTTTGACTATATGAAACAGCAATCGCTATGTCCTGTGCTTTAATAGCTGTGGTTTCATAATCCCATTCATCATAACCTTGTATCTCTTTCATAGAAAGATATTGTGCAGATAACCCTGTTGCTGTCTGTTTAGAAACAGGTCTCGCATAGCCGACAAATCCTTGATAGATACCTTCAAACCATTTGTTATACATAAAAGTTGCTTCTTGTTGCTGAAGATTATTCAGTCCTGCTGGGTTCCAGAAAATTGTATTAACATCATCCGCGATTGCAACATATGTCTCACCAAGCCCGACTGCGCGTGGTCCTACACCTATTTTCAAAAAATTAGCAGCAGTCGTTCCTGGTCCACTGCCGTAAAGGCAGAGAGTAAGAGAGTAAGAGAGTAAGAGAGTAAGAAAATTTTTGCAAAAATTTTTTTTCATATGATTAGTCTAACAAATTTTTAATCTTTTGTTTTAACTGTTCAACTGTGAACGGTTTTATTAAATAATCATCGGCACCTGCTTTAATTATTTTTTCTTTTATCCTTTTTAATTTTATCCCTTTTGACAAGTGTGCAATTATTACCAAAATTTTCATATTCTTTTCTGAACTGTCAAGATGCTCTAATGCTTCAAATCCACTCATGCCATGAAAATAGATATTAAGGATTAATAAATCCGGCTTAAATTCAGCAATTTTTTTACTTGCAATAAACCCCTCGAGTGCAAATTCAATCTTTACCCCGCCTTTTGCAGGATAAAGTTTGATAATCGTTTTGGAAATAAACTTTAAAACATCCTCGTCGTCATCAACTATAAGGATTTTTTTTGTAGCAGGCGAATTGATATGCGGTAGCGGAATAGTCATTCCCGATGCAGATCCGCCACTGGCAGACAATCCCCCCACTGTTTCGTCCTTTTGAGACAAAACAAGTTGGTGAGGGCTGGTTGCTGATACATCCGTGGTTACTTTGGCAGAATTTGCCCCACTTAAAGCGGAACCGCCCGATGACATGTTTGCGAAAGCATCACTGATTGGCATCTTATATTTTTTCAGAAAACTCAGTAAATCAGACGGCTTTACCCTTCTGTGTCCGCCGGGCGTCCTAAAGGCGGCAATTCTTCCCGCGTCAATCCAATCAATGATTGTAGAGATATCAACACTCAATGTTTTGGCAATCTGAAAAGTAGTAAGCGTTTTCATCGTTTTCCCCAAAAAAAAAACCAAATAAACAAATTGTCCCAATCTTCCCAATCTTCCTAATCTTCCTAATTTCAAGTATAAAGTATTTTCGGCGTTCTGTCAAGTACTTTTTTTATCTGTGGACTTAAAAAAATCCGCCACGGCGGATAACCACAAAGTCAAAAACATTTGCCACGGAGAGCCCGGAAGGAAAGACAGAATTAAAATGTTTTCTATACTTTCCTATACACCAAAAAAAAAGGAGGCGGAAATAATTCCACCTCCTTTTTAATTTTAAGCAGAGATTCGCTCTGCAACTACACCTGTTCCCTACTCCCTATCCCCTACACCCTGCCTCTTTAATACATCCCGCCACCGCCCATTCCACCGGGTGGCATCATTGGTGCTTTGTCTTTTTCAGGGATGTCGGTAATAAGACATTCGGTAGTAAGTATAAGCCCTGATATGGAAGCCGCGTTTTGTAACGCAAAACGGGTAACCTTTGCGGGGTCAATAATTCCTGCCTTTATCATATCAACAAACTCGCCTGTCTCAGCGTTCAATCCGAAATTAACATTTGACTCTTTTCTGATTCTCTCAACCACAACTGATCCCTCGGCACCTGCATTTTCGGCAATCTGCCTGAGTGGATCCTCAAGTGCTCTCTTTACGATATTCATACCAGTTTGCTCGTCGGCATCACTACCTTTGAGTTTTTCAACTTCCGAAATTGCCCTGAGAAGAACAACTCCGCCGCCTGGTATAACGCCTTCCTCAATGGCAGCACGGGTTGCATGCATCGCATCTTCAACCTTGAACTTCTTGGATTTCATCTCGGTCTCGGTTGATGCACCAACATTTATAATCGCAACTCCGCCGACAAGTTTTGCAAGCCGTTCCTGAAGTTTTTCCTTATCGTAATCGGATGTTGAGTCCTCAATCTGCTTTCTTATCTGATTGACACGCTTTTTGATGTCTTCCTTGTTGCCAGCGCCACCGACAATAGTCGTGTTTTCCTTGTCAATAACTATCCGTTTCGCCGCACCCAGCATATCAAGTCCTATTTTCTCAATTTTCAGCCCCAACTCTTCGGAAATAACCTGACCTTTCGTCAATGTTGCGATGTCCTCAAGCATTTCCTTTCTTCTATCGCCGAAACCAGGCGCTTTTACTGCAACGCATTTAAGCGTGCCGCGAAGTTTATTTACGACAAGCGTTGCCAATGCCTCGCCATCAATATCTTCAGCGATGATAAGAAACTGTTTGCCGGTCTGCGCAATTTTTTCCAAAAGCGGAAGAAGATCCTGCATTGATGAAAGTTTTTTATCGGTGATGATGATATAAGCATCTTCCAAAACCGCTTCCATTCTTTCAGCATCGGTAACGAAATACGGCGAAATATAGCCCCTGTCAAACTGCATCCCTTCCACGGTCTCAACAGTGGTTTCTGCCGTTTTACCTTCTTCAATCGTAATTACGCCATCCTTCCCAACTTTCAATATTGCTGAAGTAATTTTTTCTCCTATTTCTTTATCGTTGGCAGAAATAGTAGCAATTTGAAGAATTTCCTCTTTTGCCTTTTCAAGATCGTCTTGCGGAATCTTCTTGGCAACTTTTTTGATGTAATTTACTGCCGCATCAATCGCTTTGTCAATTCCTCTTTTTACATGAATTGCATTCGCACCGGCTGTGATGTTTCTCAACCCCTCTGTGATGATTGACTGTGCCAGAAGTGTAGCAGTGGTTGTTCCGTCACCAGCAACATCATTTGTTTTTGATGCCACTTCTTTTACCAATTCCGCACCCATATTTTCAAACGGATCCTCAAGTTCAATTTCCTTGGCAATAGTCACACCGTCATTGGTTACCGTCGGTGAGCCGTACTTTTTATCAAGTACCACATACCTGCCTTTTGGTCCCAGAGTTACCTTTACCGCATTTGCGAGTTTATCAACGCCTGATTTAATAGAGCGCATTGCCTCGTCAGAAAACTTCAACTGTTTTGCCATTTTTGTCCCCCCCTTAAAAACCGCTAAACTGACGCAGAACTTATACGCTAAACCGACGCAAAATCGGGCAGACAAATCTGCCTCTACAATGTTTTGCGTCTGTTCCGCGTTCTCTTTCGCGTCTGTTTCGCGTTATTTACTCCACTATCCCCAAAATATCTTCCTGATGCATAATGAGATATTCTTTGTCGTCAATTTTTATCTCTGTCCCGGAATATTTTCCGTAGAGAATTTTGTCACCTGCTTTGACATCCATCGGAATTTTCTTACCTGTTTCGTCAACTTTTCCAGGTCCCACCGCGATAACTTCGCCTTCTTGCGGTTTTTCCTTTGCAGTGTCAGGAATTATAATTCCACCCTTTTTTACCTCTTTTTCCTCTATCGGCTTAACAATTACTCTGTCGCCGAGCGGTTTAATCTTCATAAAAAATCACCCCCTCTTTAATCGCTGATTAACTTTCAATGGCGCAGTCCATCCAACTTGTTCACCTTTCCAGCGCTAAGCGTATAAGAATACCTACCAATTGTTTGTCCTGCTGTAATAGTGGGCCCAACGCTGTCACAATTTACCCATACACCAACATTATCATCATCACTATTATCGCTTTTTGTAATCCAACCTTGAGGTGTATACATATCTGAACTTGCCAAACCTGCTGAACTTCCCTGGGGACATACCTGGATACATGTATCTGGTGTGTCTCTCGGACCTGGCTTTGTGCATTCAACCCACAAAGGCTTCCTATTTGCCATTGGAAGTGGACTACTAAAAATAATACCATTTTCATTTTTGAATTTAGCGGATGTTGTTGTCCCATTACGATCCTCATAACTCGCCTGATCTGAATCCCATTTGATGCCAATATACATAGAACTAAACTGGGCAATTTTGAAACCTTCATGGTTATTTTGCCTATCTGCATCAATAGTAAAATTTTTCTGGGCAGTTAAGATAAAACTTACATCTGTTACAACTTCATTTTTTGCCGTTGTAGGATAAATTTTTAGTGTATAATTTGTGGACTCCATATTTCCTGGTTTATCTCTCATTGTTCCTGTCATTACAATTGTTTCTGTCATTCCGCTTGATAAATCACCACCATTAAGACCAATACTCAATTTAGAAAGTATCATATTATGATAATAATTACCGTTACTCCAATAACCGGGGGTGACAAAAGATGTTCCCCAATCCATTTCTGGTGGGCAGGCTCTTGAATAACCATTACCTTTAACTGTAAATGTCTGATAACCTTTATGCACAACTTTTATTTCGCTAAATAAATACTTACCATTAGGAGTAGTAATTTCAATTTTCTGTGCATCAGGTCCTGTGTCTTCTGCTCCAATAATCTTCCAATCACCTACGGAATATATTACTTGTTCCATAGATGCTATTTTGTATGGTGAATTATGTTTTTTGATGTCTCCCGCTGGTTGGGATGTAATCTGATATGTACCCCGAGATATATTTTGGGCAGCAGACGGTAACGTGTACGAGAACATAATTAGCACAAGTACCACATACCTGCCTTTTGGTCCCAGAGTTACCTTTACCGCATTTGCGAGTTTATCAACGCCTGATTTAATAGAGCGCATTGCCTCGTCAGAAAACTTCAACTGTTTTGCCATTTTTCCTCCTATAAAACCAGAGATTAAGAGATTAAAAAACCCGAGATTAGGAGATTGCCGAGTAGGTTCGCCTCTGGCGAAGGAAATTAGGGAAAGTCAAAACCCTAATCTCATAATCTCCATTTTCCTAATCTACGCCCCCTTTAGGTTAGCCCCATTTGTCTTAGTACATCAGCCATCTTGGGCTCTCTTATTGCATATTCTTTTAATACCCTCTTTACCTTTTCCTCTTCTTCTTCAAGTATATCTATTTTTTTTATTGCAGGCGCCAAAGCAGTTCTTCTATCCCAAATTACAAAACCAACTAATGCAAACATACCTGCTAATATAACATAAAGCAAACCCCGATTCATCGGGCACAAAGGCGCTCAATGAATTGAGCGACCACACGACGCCTGATAAATCAGGCAACTACAACAATCGTCTTCCTAAAAACTTAGCCCAAGTCCGAAATCAACTCCGTAATGGTCAACCGCATATGTGCCGGCAACGTTTATGTATGTAAACGGAATCAACGAAAAGTTCAATCCAGCTACATACCTCGGCTGCGAAACACTGACATTAACATTGGTCGGAAATGATGCTCCTGCAAGTTCAACAACGGTGAAATCCGTTTCAAGTTTGGTACTGTCAATCGCGAATCCGAGATACGGTTCAACAACCGGAACTTTTACCGAGAAAATCCCTGCAAAAGAATTTGTAGTTGCCTTGAAGTTGGAGTGTTGCAACTGATTATATGAATACATCGCCGAAAGACCAAGTTTGACAACAGCAATTTCTCTCTCCATAATTCCGTATTTAACACCTACGCCAAGCATTTTAATACCTTGTGTTTCAGGAAAACCACGAAGTGTGAGTTCAAACCTTTTCGGTAGTCCTTTTGATAACTGAATAAATGGAAGCCCAAACATTTCGTCACCCATACTAGTTTTGAGAATCTCATCATCAGCCGATGGTTTCAATGCTAATGATGCTCTTATACCTACATCTATCCCGGGAATAGTTGCAAGTGTTCTTCCGGAACGAAACATACCACCAGCGAGCACACTACCCATATCCTTTGCTAAAGGTTCCACATACTCCTTCCCAAGTTTGTTAATAAGCGTATCAAAATCAGGCGTCGCTGAAAATCCGTAACTGAAAATAAAACAACAAATTGCAACCGCACTAAAAAATTTTTTCATAATTATTACCCTCCCAAACTTAAACCCGACTTTAGTCGGTGAAAAGTTTGTAGCGTCCCATTTTAATGGGACGGCTGTTTCTCCGTCCTGCTAAAGTGAACGGTCTTTAGACCGTTCATTTTTGACAGGGTCTGAAGACCCTGTCCTACCTCAATGTTAATTTTTCAAAAATAATTTTAAGTCCTTTTAATGTTAAATCTTCGTCAACTATGAAATCCGGAAAATGTGCCGCAAAAAAATTCGCATAACCGCCCGTCAGAACAACTTTTAATCTCCGAACTCCGAACTCTTCGCCGCAGGCGAACCTACTCGGCGAACTCCGAATCCGTTTTATCACCTCCCTTATTAAACCGACCTGCCCGTAAAATATGCCGGCAAGAATTGCTTCTTTTGTATTTTTTCCAACAACGAGATTTCTTCGTCCCGATTTCATCGGGACTCGGAATGACACCTTTGGCAGTTTTGCCGTTTTTTCAGAAAGTGATTCCGCCGAAATTCTGACTCCTGGAGCAATTACGCCACCAATATATTCACCGTTTTCTGAAACGATGTCAAAGGTTGTAGCAGTTCCTAAATCAATAACTACCGACGGCACACCATAAAGTTCTTTGACAGCAACTGCATTTACCAAACGGTCTGAACCTACTTCCCCGGGATTGATAAGTTTAATCTTTATGGGAATATTTTTATGATTGACGACTATCGAATTTTTAAGATTTTTTTTTATTTTTGGCGTCAAATCCGGGACAACCGATGAAATTATTGCAATATCGTAATCACTGAACGGAATTTTTGCAAATTTTGTCGTCAGAATTTTTATTTTTGTTAATTCTTTATTATCTCCGCCACAGGTGAATCCGCGGTCGTTTTCACCCGCCTGCCCCGCCACAGGCGGGTCGGGCAGGAACTCGCCTTTGGCGAGGGCGGAAAAGAGCCCGAAATTTATAATTGTATTTCCTACATCAATCGCAAGAAGTTTCATTGAACCAAAATCAGAGATTACCGAGTAGGTTCGCCTCTGGCGAAGGAGATTAGGAAAAATCCCTAATCTCATATTTTTTAATCTCTTAATCCTTACCACTTACCACTTAATCCTGCCTTTTATCAACTTTTAAGACCGATGCCTTGCCTCTTTTAAGACGGACAGTTTTTTTGTTATTAGGGTCATTTATTCTTTTGCCGTCCACGACAAAGGCATATCTATATTCACCCGGCGAAAGTAAAACCATAGTTTCCCATACAAAATTTTGTCCTTGTTTCATCGGATTGGCTTTTTTATTCCATTTATTAAAATCACCGACGAGAAAGACCGTCTTCGGCTTGGAATTTCTGTATCTAAAAGCAATTTTCCTTTTTTCCGATTTTTTTAATTCAGTTGAACTTGATTTGGCAACAGGCACAGCAGTTTGTGTTTTTACCGACGATGTAGACATTATAACCTGAACCTTGTTCGAAGTTTCAACCACAATCGCGGGACTTTTTTCCCGACAGGGAACCGTCTTTTCTTTCAGATACAAAAGTCCGCCGCCAAAAAAAACCAACACAACGCCAACGGTAAGTCCGATGTATGAAATAAGTTTTTTATTCATTGCGTTTGTGTAATCCCGAGTCAATACGCGACTCAATTTGTTCCAGTTTTTCATAAACAACATCAATTTTTGTAGAAATTCCCGAAATAATCGCTTCTATTTTTCCCGCCTGTTTCTGGTCGGGTGAAGGACTTGAGGAAACCACCAAATTATCAATTTTTGTAGAAATTTTGTTAAAAATGGTCTGGGTTGCCGACTCCATATCTTCGCTGAAAATCTCAAACTTTGCAATAAGTTCATCAATTCTTTCTTCCGCAAGTCCGACGACAGGCACTCTGTCTTTTTCTGAAAAATCTTTGTCTTCGACTGTTTCACACTTTGCCTTTTCAAGAAACAGGAGAACTACGGATATAATCATAAAACATAATCCGATTGCAACTATCATTAGAAGACACATTGTACTTAAATTATTAAGACCGTTTAATAGACACATTCCCATAAAATCCCCTCAAGAAAATCCGCCACGGAGTGCACGGAGGAAAGACAGAATTAAGTGGTAAGTGGTAAGTGATAAGTGATAAATGATAAGGATTAAGGATTAAGGATTAAGTTTTTACTTAATTCTTACTACTTAATTCTTAATCCTGACTTCTTAATTCTTACAACTTATAACTTAATCCTGCCCTTCTTAATCCTTAATCCTGATTCAAGTAGTTCTCCGTGTTCTCCGTGGCAAGGTTTTTTATACTTTCCTATACCACCAAAAAACATTGTATAAAAATTTTTACGGAAAGTCAAGTTTTAATTTTTACGAATTTTTTTACGATTTTCTTAAAAATTTTTTTAATATCCTGATTTTGCCCTGTAATTTCTTTCAGTGAAATCGCCATACCTTTAAGATTTTTCGGAATTTTATTATTGATATTTACTCCGACACCGACGACCACCCATTCAACTTTACTTCTGATTATGGAACTTTCTGTCAAAATCCCCGCCACCTTTTTACTCTTCCATCTTTTCACCCGCGGTGAACCTACTCGGCCATCTTCTTCGCCACAGGCGAACCTACTCGGCATCTTGCTTCTCACCATTACATCATTGGGCGGTTTAATGAAAACTGTGTAATTTTTTTTGACTATTTTTGATAATGTGCTAACTATTGCTAATGCTATGTTGTGGGTTAATACCGAAATTTTTTGCGGCTTAATTTCCGGTTTCAGAATTATTGAGAAGTAAAGTCCACCTTTTTGAGAACTCCATCCCCGTTCAAACTGCCCGCGGCCTTTTGTCTGTTGCTCGGCAATAACAATTGTGCCTGCCACTGATTTTTCAGCAATTTTTTTTGCATAATCCTGTGTTGAATCAATTTCTTTGAACCGTATTATTTTTTGCATTTGTAGATTTTCCCATTTTTTATTCGCGTTTATTCGCGTACTAAAATTCCAAACTTATATCAAGGGCGGATGCCGAATGTGTAATCTCACCAACGGAGATTCTGTCGGGTTTAAGCGATGCGATTTTTCCAACCGTCTTTAAGTTAACATTCCCGGAAACCTCAATTTCACATTTAGAATGTCCGCGAATATATTTTATACACTTTTTCATCAACTCACAATCCATATTATCAAGCATAATAATATCAGGATTCAGTTTCACAAACTTTTTAACTTGTGCGTAATTTTGCGCTTCAATTTCTACTTTTCTATTTAACTTTCTAACTATTAACAGATCAGCCCTAACGGGCTTCTTTGCTAACCTTTTCAACTTTTCAACTTTCCAACTTTCTAACTTTCTAACTATTTTTAAGTGATTATCTTTTATCAAAATCATTTCTGAAAGATTCATCCTGTGATTATATCCACCGCCGCACCGAACAGCATATTTTTCAAGTTCTCTTATCAGCGGGGTTGTTTTTCTTGTATCATAGATTTTCGGACTCCGAACGGAGTTTATCCCGCTCAAAGCGGGGAACTCTGAACTCCGAACTGCTTTCACAAACTTTCTTGTAAGTGTTGCAATGCCAGACAGATGTTGCAAAAAGTTTAGTGCCGTTCTTTCCGCCGTCAAAATTGTTTGCGCTTTTCCTTCTACTTCTGCAAGCACTTGCCCTTTTTTTATTTCCCGTCCGTCCTTGACAAATTTTTTGAATTCAACTTTTTTATCAAGTTGCTGAAAGACCGCTTTCGCTATATCCAATCCGCAAATCACACCATTTTCTTTGGCGATAAATTTTGCCAAAATAATTTTATTTTTGGGAATGAGCATATCAGTTGTAATATCGCCTTTCGGCACATCCTCTTTTAGTGCGAGTTTAATAATGGTTTTTAATATCATATCACCTTTTAAGACCGTTGAAAAACCCTGTTTTTGTTCATAATGTAGTGCGATGCTTTAGCATCGCTTTGACGGAAGCGAACCTAAAGGTTCGCACTACAAAAACCAATAGAACACTTTTTTAACAATCTTATTCTATCAAATTTTTGGTTTCTTTGCAACCATCTCTTTCAGTTCAAAAATTTTATCTCTTAGAACTGCGGCAAGTTCAAAGTTGAGATTGTCAGCGGCAAAATTCATCTCTTTTTCAAGTTGAGAAATATTCTTCGTCGTATATTTAGAAATATCCTCTTTAATTAAACGAATGGAATCCTGTTTTGCTTTATACTGAAACTCTTCAAGGTCACTAATCGCCTTGACAATTGTTTTCGGTGTGATTTTGTGCTTTTTGTTATAGTCCAACTGCTTTTGCCGACGACGGTCCATTTCAGACAAAGCCCTCTTCATTGAACCGGTGATATTATCTGCATAAAAAATTACCAAACCGTTGATGTTTCTTGCGGCGCGGCCCGAAACCTGAATAAGAGATGTCTCGCTTCTCAAAAATCCCTCTTTGTCTGCATCTAAAACTGCAACAAGTGACACTTCCGGTAAGTCAAGTCCTTCGCGTAAAAGATTGACGCCAACCAAAACATCAAAGTTACCTTTTCGCAAGTCATTCAAAATCTCTATTCTTTCAAGCGTCTCAATATCGCTGTGTAGATATTGGACTTTGAGTTTTTTTTCGTAGAGATACTCTGCCAAATCCTCCGCCATTTTTTTTGTGAGTGTTGTAACTAAAACTCGTTCTTTTTTGGCGACCCGTTTTTTAATTTCTGAAATTAAATCGTTCACCCAGCCCTTCCAAAGCCCCGCTCCTGCGTACAGAGGCTGGGTAAATGTCTTTTCGGGAAGAAGGGCGGGGTTTATCGGTTTAACAACAACTGCGGGGTCAATAAGCCCGGTGGGACGAACAATCTGCTCAACAACCACCCCTTTTGACAATTCATACTCGGAAGGTGTAGCGGAAAGATAAATAACATTTCCGACGAGTGATTCAAATTCCTCAAACTTTTGAGGACGGTTATCAAGTGCGGAAGGCAACCGAAAACCGAAATCAATCAGCGTCTCTTTCCTTGCTTTGTCACCTTTGAACATTCCGTAAATTTGCGGAATTGTAACATGCGATTCGTCAATAACGGTTAAAAAGTCGGACGGAAAATAATCAATTAAACACGGTGGACGACTGCCGGCAGGTCTGCCCGAAAGATGCCTTGAATAATTTTCTATCCCGTGACAATAACCCATCTCCAACATCATTTCAATATCGTAATTTGTCCGCTGTTCAATTCGTTGTGCCTCCAACAACTTTCCATGATTTGTGAAAAATTGGACCTGTTCCTCCAATTCCCTACGAATTTCTTCAATTGCTTTTTCTAATTTTGGGCGGGATGTAACAAAGTGCTTAGCGGGATAAATGAAATAAGTGGTAAGCGGTAAGTGGTAAGTGGTAAGTGATTTACCGGTCAATGGATTGATTCCGGTGAGTTTTGAGATTTCATCGCCGGCAAATTCCACACGCACAGCTGTCCCGGAATTGGCTGGAAAAATATCCACGTTCTCGCCGCGAACACGAAATTTCCCTCTGATAAATTCAACATCGTTTCTTTCGTAGTGTATTGCTATAAGTTCGCTAAGCAAAAAATCCCTGTTTATTTTTTTTCCTTTTTCAAGGACAACACACATATCCTTAAAGTCCGTCGGCGAGCCAAGATTATAAATTGCTGAAACGGAAGCGACGACAATAACATCATTGCGGGACAAAATTGACGATGTCGCTTTCAGGCGAAGTCGGTCTATATGGTCGTTGATTGATGCATCTTTTTCAATGTAAGTATCCGTCTGAGGAATGTATGCCTCGGGCTGATAATAATCATAATAGGAAATAAAATATTCAACAGCATTTTCAGGAAAAAAACTTTTGAATTCGGAATAAAGTTGTGCGGCAAGTGTTTTATTGTGCGACATTACAAGCGTGGGTTTGTTTATTTGAGCGATGACATTTGCGATGGTAAATGTTTTTCCACTACCGGTAACACCCAAAAGTACTTGATGTTTCTTGCTTCTTGCTATTCCTTCAACAAGTTGTTTGATTACAGACGGTTGGTCGCCGGCGGGTTTGAATTTAGAAACAAGTTTGAACATTGTTTTACAAACTCCATCGTGGCGAAAGTTCTTTCCAAGATTGTCTTGTGGGTTTTGCGATTGAGGTGACGGCTATGTTTCTTGCGGCGGCCTCGTCATAATAGATAGTTGGCGTACCTGCACCGCTAACAGATCCCGCTACTATAACGCAGCCATTAAAGTTATTGCCGCCGGTTGGCGTCCAGTTGCCGCTTACATAAATAAAACCATTAAACAATGTCTTACCTATATCGTAAGTTGCACTTACCGATTGGTATCCATTGTCTGCTGGATATTCTCCGGATGCAGCAGTATCCGGCAGTTCCTGGTATTCTTTCCATGCCTCGGAAGGAACGGTTGATATTATGGCACTACCCTTATCACTTCCGCTGGTATCAAAATTGCCGAGAACAATTAAATTGCTTTCCAAATGTGAGTTTTTCATAGTACAGTTGCCGGTAATATAATATGTTCTTTTTGTTGTGTCAACCACATTATTAAATGTTTTATCACCGACATAATATGAACTTCCAGCAGGTGTTCCGCCGCTTGGTGCACCTGTTACCTGTTGTGCCATGGCAGTATAAGATGAAAAATCAATGCTCGGCAAATCAGGAACAGCATAGCCCGCATGCCATTCTCGTAACTCTTCAGTCAAAGTAAGATCCGATCCACTGGCAGGATTTGGGCTGAGAGTTCGCGGATCAATATACCCCCGTGCATATTTTCTCGGATATTTAACATCAGTTGAACCTGAAAGTACCATATTTGATAAGGAGGCAGTGGATCCCCAATGAACACGGACATGTCCCGTTACGGCTATAGAAGGTGCATTCATTGCTCCTATAACGCCAGGCGGAGCATAATATACCGCCTGAATGGTTCTCATTTCGTTGGTTGTCTTATCTTTGCCGGAAGCGGTTATTGTTATTTCATAATTGCCGGAGCCGGTTGAAAATTTTATTTTGTAGTATCCGCCTTCAACATCAGAATAGGTTGTATTGCCGTCATAACCTGAAATTACTGTCCCTGCATATGCGATATCCCAAACCCCCGTTTCGTCCAACTTAAACACGCCTCTGTCAAGCCCTGCCTCTGCCAAATGAAATGCCCTCGTGGATTTTATTTCTTTCACCGTCCATTTCGCTTCGTGTTGTGTAAGAAAAATAAGTCCTGGTATAACAACGCCAATAATCATCGCAATTATAAGCATTATGATGACGATCTGACCGGAGGGACGGTAATGGGTTTTCATTTTTCCACCTGCCTTTCCGCTGAGCGGATTAAACCACTTTTTTATGCACCAAGCAACCATTTCCATACAGGAACAAATTTTATTTTTCTCCTGAGCCCGAACCAGTTTATTTGCTCTTCTGTATCGTAATCTTGTGTCAGGACGAATAAATCATTACATCTTAATTGTTAGCCAACTCACGACTTAACAATTTTGCGTTTGAGCCCGTTATGAAAAACTTAAAACCGTCATCATACATTCTCCTAACCCATTTTTCCCATCCTGATATATTCTGAACTTCATCAAGAAAAAAAACATTTGTCCTGCCGA
>JAZDKR010000037.1:0-2172 GCA_043802785.1 Elusimicrobiota bacterium | reverse complement strand
GCTAATGGGATTGCAGAGACAGGTTCTGCTTAACGTTATCAATATTTGCATAAGCACATTACGGGGCGCCGGAGCCGTTCTAATTTTGTGGCTGGTTTCTCCAACAATTCAAGCCTTTTTCTTATGGCAAATAGTTATCAGCATAATGAACGTTTTTTTATTAGCGTTATTTCTTTGGCGCAGACTCCCGCCTGGTGATAACAAAACAGTTTTTCAAAAGCAGCTCCTCAGGGGCATTTGGAGGTTTACTGCCGGAATGAGTGGGATCGCGATACTCGCAACAGTTCTTACTCAACTTGATAAAGTTATATTAAGCAAAATGCTCTCACTTGAAATGTTTGGTTATTACGCGCTGGCCAGTGTGGTAGCGATGAGCTTAACTCGTTTATTCACACCAGTTTTTTACAGTATTTATCCGCGATTTACACAATTAGTTTCTATTGATAATCAGAATGGATTGATACGGCTCTATCATAAAAGTTGCCAATTTATGGCAGTTTTGATTTTGCCTATCACCATTGTGGTTGCCTTTTTTTCCTATGAAATAATTCTTCTCTGGACGCGAAGCCCGACAACGGCGGAGGCAACCCATCTCGTGGTGAGCGTTTTGATTTGCGGCACGGCGCTGAATGGACTAATGAATCCTCCCTTCGCACTGCAATTGGCGTTCGGCTGGACCCGTCTATCCGTTTTCAAGAATGTTATTGCCGTGATTATAATTGTGCCGCTAATTATTTACCTGACCGTACACTATGGTCCCACTGGCGCGGCCATTGCCTGGCTAGTTTTAAATATGGGATATGTCTTTTTTGAAATTCCCATAATGCACCGCAGATTATTACCCAAAGAAAAATGGCGGTGGTACTGGCAGGATGTATGCCTTCCGCTTGTGGCATGCATATTTATTGCAGGTATTGGTCGAATATTTATTGGCGGACCAATGTCTCAATTTATGATGGTACTTTATTTAATTATTATTTCAGTTTTAACACTCGGAATAGCGACAATTACAACCCCGGTAACGAGGACATGGCTATTTGAGCAATTATCGAAAATAAAACTGGTATACGAAAATTAGATTAATGTAGAAATATCGGCAATATCCATTTAACAAAAGTTATGATAGATGAATAAAAAAATTCTGTTCGTTTCTCACAAAAAAGCACAATGCGGTGTATATGAATTTGGCAAAGACATTACCGATGTTTTACAACATTCAAAGCGTTATCAATTTATAAGATTTGAATGTTCGTCATTAGGTGAGTTAAAAACTGCCATTGCTGAAAATACGCCCGCTGCCATTATTTATAATTATGTTTCATCCGTATTACCGTGGGTGGCAACCCAAATTAGCCCTAAACTTTACCGAAATAATATCGCCTCCATTCAAATTCCTCAAATTGGCATCATACATGAAATAACACAACGTGTTGCTAATACAGCTACTAATTACAAGAAAAGATTATTATTGGGCGGGGCATCCCATTTAAATAATTCATTGTTTGATTATTACATTACGCCGGATCCAACCCTGTTATTGGGAAATCCTCTTGTATATAAAACAGGACGGCTGATACCATCATATCAAAATAATTTTCCGCTTCCTCCAAAACCAGTTATTGGCAGTTTTGGTTTTGGCACTCCCAAAAAAGGATTCGAAAAAATTGTGCAATTGGTTCAGCAAGAATTTGATGAAGCGGTTATCAGATTTAATATTCCTGCCGCCGATTTCGGTGATGATAAGGAGGGCATTAAGGCAAGGAGTATTGCAGAAAAATGCAAATCACTTATCACCAAGCCCGGCGTTCAGTTAATTGCTACTCACGATTACATGGATAATAAAGTCATGTTAGATTTCCTGGCAAAAAACACCATCAATATATTTTTATATGAGCATGATGAGACAAGCGTTAAGGGGCTATCCAGTGCGGTTGATAATGCCATTGCTGTTCAAAGACCAGTTGCTGTTTCAGATAGCATAACGTTCAGGCATGTGTTTGATGTTGATCCTTCTATATGCGTCACAAAAAATAATTTAAAATCAATCATTCAAAATGGTTTCGCTCCATTAAAAAAACACTATAACGAATGGAATTCTGAAAACATTATATGGGATTATGAAAGAATACTGGATTCGGTTTTTGTGAAACAACAAAACCAATCAAAACTCAA
>JAZDKR010000036.1:0-5921 GCA_043802785.1 Elusimicrobiota bacterium | reverse complement strand
GGCGCTCAATAAATTGAGCAACTACATTCCATATCTCATGCGACTTGTAGTTGCCCGATTTATCGGGCATAAATACAACGGCGCTCAATAAATTGAGCAACTACATTCCATATCTCATGCGACTTGTAGTTGCCCGATTTATCGGGCATAAATACAACGGCGCTCAATAAATTGAGCAACTACAATTGAACTAATGAACGCTTTTATTTTTTTTGAGAGAGGTAGGAATGAATAAATTTGTCGATTTCGCCGTCCATAACTTTCTGGACATTTCCTGTTTCAAAACCGGTTCTGTGGTCTTTAACTAATTGATACGGCATAAAAACATAACTTCTTATCTGGCTGCCCCATGCGATTGAACCTTTTTCGTCGTAATGTTTTTCAACTTTTGCCCGCTTTTTTTCCTGCTCAAGTTCGTAAAGTTTCGCTTTTAACAATTTCATAGCGGTGTTCTTATTTTTTAATTGTGAGCGTTCATTTTGTGATTGCACCACTATGCCAGAGGGATTATGCGTAATGCGAACTGCTGAGTCGGTTTTCTGAAGATACTGCCCGCCGTGTCCGCCCGCACGATAAGTATCAATTCGTATATCTTCTTCTTTAATCTCAATTTTAATATCGTCCTCAATTTCAGGAATTACATCAACAGACGCAAATGATGTATGCCTTCTTTTGTTGGTGTCAAACGGTGAAATTCTGACTAATCGATGAACGCCTATTTCCGATTTCAGATAACCATAAGCATATTCGCCCTTGACAATAAATGTTATTGACTTTATTCCCGCTTCGTCGCCAGCAAGTGAATCAACAATTTCTGTTTTGAAGTTTTTTCTTTCCGCCCACCGTAGATATAATCGCAAAAGCATTTCCGCCCAATCGCATGCTTCGGTGCCGCCAGCACCGGAGTGAATAGAAACGATTGCACCATTTTTATCAAACTCGCCGGAAAGTTTTAACTGCAAATCCATCTCCGAGATTTCTTCTTCTATTTTTTCAAGAATTCTTTCAATATCGTGATGCATTGATTCATCGTTTTCCGTCTCCAAAATGGAAAGCAGTTCCGATGTTTCGGCAAGTTCATTTTTTATATTTTGATAGTTTGTACTTTGTGATTTTAGTAGGTTGAGATGTTGCATCGTCTTTTGGGCTTCGGTGGGATTTCCCCAAAAATTCGGAAGGGCTGTGGCCTTTTCAATTTCAGAAATTTCTTTCAGTTTTTTTTCTACTTCAAAGATACCTCCCAATGTCGTCACTTTTTTCTAATAATTTTTTAGATTTTTCTCTTAATTCAGGTAACATGATAACACCAATTACAAATTGCAAATTGCAGATTTTTTTAATTTGTAATCTATAATCTGTAATTTGTAATCTGTAATCGCCTCTATTTTAACAACTCCATTATGTTTATATTCTTAAAATCGGCGAATTTGCCAAAATCCTCTTCCTTATCTATGTATTTTTCTCTGATACAATATGCTGCATTTATGTTTGAAAGAAAAACATCTAATATTTTCCTGTCAAACTGTTTGCCTCTTCCATCTTTAAGAATGTCTATCACTTGCTCGTCGGGAAAAGGTTCCTTATAACATCTTTTTGAAGAGAGTGCATCATAAACATCCGCAATGGCGACGATTTTTCCTTCAATAGGGATTTCGTCACCTTTAAGTTTCAAAGGATACCCAGTGCCGTCAATTTTTTCGTGATGTGTTAACGCAATAATCCGTGATTTTTTGAGAACATCAGCAGTTGTATCTTTTAAAACCATCGCACCAATGATTGTATGCTGTTCCATTATCGCTCTTTCTTCGGGTGTGAGTTTTCCGGGTTTCTGTAAAATTGTGTCGGGAATACCTATTTTCCCTATGTCGTGCATCGGTGCCGCCCAACAGATAAGTTCGGACTCTTCCTGTGAAAGTCCGAGGTTTTGTGCTATGATTTTCGAGTAATGACTTACCCGTTTTATATGGTTTCCTGTTTCTTTGTTTCTGTATCCTGCCGCGGCACTGAGATGGAAAATTGTATCTATATGGGCGCTTTTAAGTTCTTCTGTGAGTTTTGCGTTCTGAATTGCAACTGCTGCCTGCGAAGAAAAAGATGTGGTAATTTTTTGATGCTCATCAGTAAAAGGAACAATTTTATTATCATGCAATGAATTTATAAGTTGTAACACCCCTATAATTCTGCCGTCGCGATTAAGCATCGGAATAGCAAGCATTGAAACCGTTTTGTAATCATATTTTTTATCACTTGTTGAATTGTAATGAAACTCAGAGTCCTGCGGAATACTTTGAACATCGGGTATATTTAATGTTTGACAGGTGATAGCTACATACCCGGCAATACTCTGTTTTGTTATAGGCATCTCAAAACTTTTGAAAATTTCCCGCGTTTTTTCCTCTCCCCATCTTTTAAAATATGTGTTTGAACGAATGGTCTTAAAGATAAGTTTGTCACCTTCAACAAGATAAATTGAGCCGCTGTCAGCAGATGTAAGTTTCTGTGCCTCGGATAAAATCATATCCAAAAGTTTATCCAAATCGTGAACATTAGATAACGCAATTCCTATATTTAATAATTCCTCAAAACCATTTGTTGACATAATTATAGTATCGGAATTTGGAAACCACACGATTACACCAGCCTGACGGCCGTCGGGCAGGCAAGATTTTCACAGCGAGTGAAGCGAAGCAATCTCATTTGAGATTGCCACGGGCTTCGCCCTCGCAATGACAACTTCGTTATCATCTGTGATAATCTGTGGTTACATATTTTATAGTTTATCAAATTTTTTTCTTAATGTCAAAAAAATTATTGAAATTATTACGCAAAGATATGCAAAAATATCTCCAAATTTTGAGTAAAAAGTTGCTTTACTGTCAAGCATAACATTATCAGTGAGCGTTGTTGTTGTAAAAATTTCTGTTTTTGATTTTATTCTGCCAAACGGGTCAATAAATCCTGAAATTCCTGTGTTTGCTGCTCGCACCACAAATCTTCTATTTTCAACTGCCCTGAAAACATTCATAGTAAAATGTTGATATGGGGCAGATGTTTTTAGATACCACGCATCATTTGTTAAATTGACAATTATTTCCGCACCATTTTTAACCGATTTTCTTACTTCATTAGGAAAAATTGCTTCAAAACAGATATTTACACCAAGTTTTCCTGCCGATGAATTTATAACATTGTGTTTCCTGTTAGAATCGGATGAGAATTCGCCAATTTCATTAACCACTTTTATAAATTTGCCAAAAAAATTTCTCAAAGGCATGTATTCACCAAAAGGCACAAGATGATTTTTTGAGCAGTCGTCCAGAATTTTACCGTCGGCAGATATCAAAAATGCCGAGTTGTAAATCTTGTCATCTTTATAATCATTTGAAGCAACAAGATGCTGTGTTTTGGTTTTTTTTACGAGGTTTTTTATCCAATTATATGTCTTTTCATCATATCTTAAATAATTTGGTAAGGAAGATTCTGGCCAAACGATAAGGGCAGGGTGTAGGGTATAGGGTATAGGGTATAGGGAAAGGCGACTGTAAGTATCAACGATTTCTTGTTCGTAGGTTTCATCCCATTTTTTGTATTGGTCTATGTTGCCTTGAAGAATAGAAATAGTTCGGAGTTCGGAGTTCGAAGTTCGAAGTTCACGGAGTTTGTAAAAACCGAAAATCAGACAAATCAAGATAAGTAAAAAATTTGTAGTCGCATCCTTTAGGGTGCGTTCCTTTTTTACGATTATGTTTGCAATTGTTAGGTTCACAAGAACTATCAAAAATGAGACACCATAGACACCTGTGAATTCCGAAATTTGTATTATAGGTAAATTATTCCATTGTGAATATCCTAACAGTGCCCATGGAAATCCGGTAAATAAACGGGTACGCAGAAATTCCATGGAAATCCAGAGAAAGGCAGGAAGTAGCGTATAGCGTATAGCGTATAGCGTATAGAAAAGGCAAAAAAGGCCATAGTAGAGGGCGAGATAGAGAGAGAGTAAAAGCAGGGCGGCAATACCGATTATTTTTGGTTCGCCGTAGGCGAAGCCGGCGGCGGAAAATGTCTGAACAAGCCAGTATAGAATTCCACAATACGCAACAAGTCCCGTAAGAGTTCCGTATAAAAATGACTTTAATGGTTTTAGCGAAGTATCATTCTGTATTGCCAAGAAAAGCGGAACAAGTGATATCCAAGCGAGGAACCAAAGCGATCCCGCAAAATGCGGGATTGGAAAAGAAAAAATTATTAGTATTGCAGACAAAACACACAAAAATATTTTTCCCATTATTTCTTGAAGATTTCAGGCAGGGACAGTTTATGTTTTGCGTTGGCGGTAAGATTTTTTAATCGTGGTGTTAATTTTTTATTTTTCAGTCGGCATTCAAGTTCGCCATATGTCATTCCAATTTCGCCTTCATCCGTTTGCCCCGCCCAAAGTCCCGCTGTGGGTGGTTTTGTTATTATTTCTTCGGGGATTCTAAGATATTTTGCTAATCCGCAAACTTCTGATTTATAAAGATTACCTGTCGGGAGAATATCCACTCCGCCGTCACCATATTTTGTAAAATACCCAATTGAAAGTTCCGATTTATTTCCAGTTCCTGCGACAATGTAATTAAGTTTATTAGCAAAGTAATAGAGCATAAGCATTCTCAATCTCGGTTTAAGATTCGCCTGTGCAAGTTTATTCGCCGTAGGTAGAGTCCTGATTAAATTTTCATAAATTCTTGTAAGGTCAATTGTTTTGATGTTTAATCCAAATTTTTTTGCAACTTTTTTTGCATCTTCAATATCTATTTTTTGTGATTGACAGGGAAGAATTAAACAAAGAAGGTTTTTTGTCCCAACCGCTTTTTGGCACAAAACTGAAACAACCGCTGAATCAATCCCACCAGAAAGCCCAACAACAAACCCTTTTCTTTTTGATGAGTTTAATTTTTTTTTTTAACCATTCAACAACTTTTTTCTCAAAAAGTTCGTAATTCATAAAAATTTCTTTTTTATTTTACTACTTTATCGGTAAAGTAAATATAAATCGACTTCCGGATGGTTTTTCATCCTCTACCCATATTTTACCATTGTGCATCTCAATAATTGATTTTGCAATTGCTAATCCGAGTCCAATTCCCCTCTCTTTCTGTGCTATTTCATCATCTCCGCGATAAAATTTTTCAAATATAATTTTCTTTTTGTCATCGGCTATTCCCGGACCTTTATCTATCACACATATTTGAAGTTCCTTTTGATATTTTCTGACAATAATTTTTAGTTCTGAATTTACAGGTGAATATTTTAATGCATTCCCAATTATATTCTGCAAAACTTGTCTTATTTTGTCCCCATCTAAATATATATCGGGCAAATTTTTTTCAATTTCTATTGAAAGTTTTATCTCCTTCGTTTTAGTATCAATTAATTCTTTGGTCGTACCAATAAGTTCGCTTATGTTTGTTTTTTCAATCTTTATTTGTAATTTTCCTTCCTCAATTTCTGATATATTAAGAAAGTCAGAAATCAATCTGCCAAGTCGGTGGGCTTCCGTCTTGATAATGTTAATATATTCTCTTGTCTCTTGTTCAGATAGTTTCAGTTCTTTATTCAAAACAGTATCGGCAAAACCTATAATAGATGTAAGCGGTGTTCTTAAATCATGAGAAACGATTGCGACAAATTCTGATTTTCTTTTATCTATTTCTCTTAACTTTTTATTAGATTCTTCTAACTCATTAGTTGCTTCTTGGACTGCACAACTCATTTTGTTGAACGAGCCAGCAAGTTCGCCAATTTCATCTTTGCTGGGAACTGTAACTTTATAGTTCAAATCACCGGTAGCAATTCTCTCTGTGCCCGAGACCAATTCTCCAATTGGTCGCCCTAAAACGATTCTAATCAAAATAGTGGTGGCTAAAATTGACAGA
>JAZDKR010000035.1:0-10514 GCA_043802785.1 Elusimicrobiota bacterium | reverse complement strand
TATTGATAAAAAATTAAATAAAATTTATGACGCTGCCTCTAAAAGTAGAAAAATTTACAAAAATTTTAAAACTGAACCTTATGTTGTTAATAACTCTTATCTCTCTAACTCATGGTTACATTCTTAAATGATTTGACAAGGTATTCTTTGACAAACTTTTCTGCTTCAAGTTTTGTTTTTACTTTTTTAGTTACCTGTGTTTCTTCAAGTTTCTGTAGGATTTCACCAACGACTGGCCCTTCCGGAATTTTCAGTATTTTCATTACTTCAAAACCGTTTAAAAGTTTTTTCGGAATAATTTTTTCCTTTTTAGAGTAAAACCTGTCCAGCAATTTGTTGGCTATGATTTTGTGAAGCGTTCTTGTTTTGCCTTTTGGATATGTATAGGCATCAGTGACGGATAGAACAATAAGGTCAAGAGCATCATCTCCGATGTCTCTGAAAAATCTCCACGCCGCCTTGTCGGTTAACTTTTCGGCAGATGTGAGATTTCCTATTCGCATATGGTGTTTTGTAAGGATTTTAAGATATTTTATTTCATTGTTTGATAGTTTTAAGCGTTTGCCGATAATGTTTATAATATCGCAACCACGATCCTCATGTTCAAAAAATCTTAATCGTCCGTCGATTTTTTTTGCCGATTTGGGTTTTCCAATATCATGCAAAAGAGACGCTAATTTCAAAAGGGTTTTTCTCGTAGTAGTTTTTGAGATTTTTTCTTCAAGGTGAGCAGATATTCTTTTGTGGAATTTCGGAAAAATTTTCTTGAAACCATTGTTGTAAAATTCCTCCAGTATTTTTAATGCATCAAAAGAATGTCCCAACAATCCCATTTTAGGATAATAACATCTTGCTGTATTTAAAGTTTTCACCAATTCCGGTATTATTTCTTTTAACAATCCTGCTTTGTAAATTTCAATTATAATTGGATAACTATCCGTTAGACCTAATATCAGATATAATTCGTTCTGTATTCTTTCATTTGATATGTTTTTCAGATATCGCGAATATTTTTTTATAAATCCTTTGGTTTTTTGCTCCATTTTGAAATTTAACTGTCCTGCAAAACGGTATGCTCTCAAAAGTCGTAGAGGGTCGTCAACTAAATTTTTTTCGGATACGCATCTTACAATTTTGTTTTTTATATCACCTAACCCACCAAACAAGTCTATGATAGTTGTAAGTGGCCAAGTAGGTTCGCCGCAGGCGAATAAGTGGTAAGTAGTA
This sequence comes from Elusimicrobiota bacterium, assembly GCA_043802785.1. Classification (GTDB taxonomy): domain Bacteria; phylum Elusimicrobiota; class UBA8919; order UBA8919; family UBA8919; genus JAZDKR01. The sequence goes on along the minus strand of JAZDKR010000035.1, from coordinate 9,287 downwards.
AGTGGTAAAGCGAGTGCGTTTATCGTGAAATCTCGTCGGGCTAAATCGTCGGCAATGGTTTTTCCCTGAATTTTTGAAAAATCATAAATTTCATCGCCGACAACAACCCGATATATTTTATTAAAGTCATCAAGAACCACGAAACTGCCTTTATTTTTGTCGGCGAATTCTCGTGCTATTTTTTTTGTGTTTCCGTCGGTTGCAAAGTCAATGTCCTTCGTGATTTTGCCGAGAAGTAAATCACGGATATATCCTCCGACAATCCAGCTGTTTCGGTTAGCCATTAGAGATTCTAATTTTTTGATTTTATACATTATCATATGGCAATTTTAATAATTGGTAGTGAACGGTCTTCAAACCGTTCAAACACTATGCATGGTCTGAAGACCCTGTACTACCGATTATTGTCTTTCCTTGTTGGGCTAATTTTATCACTGGTATTGCAGAAATAAGTTTCCGTGTATATGGATTTTCGGGTCTGTTCATAATTTTTTCAGATTGTCCGTATTCAATAATTTTTCCATTTTGCATTATTGCGATATTGTCGGAAACAGCACTCAATAAGTTTAAGTCGTGAGAAATGATTATGTAAGACAACCCGAGATTTTTTTTCAAATCAAGAAAAAGATTCATAATTTGTGCCTGAATAGATATATCAAGAGAAGAAACGGGTTCGTCCGCTATAATAATTTCAGGTTCTGATGCCAAAGCCCTTGCAATCGCTATTCTCTGCCGTTGTCCTCCTGAAAACTGATGCGGATATTTTTGCTTTGTATCGCTGGATAATCCAACCAGATTTAAGATGTTTGTGGACATAGCATCAAGATTTTTATTGTTTTTGGTTTTTATTGCTTCAGTAATTGCGGTACCTATTGAAAGTTTCGGGTTGAGCGATGAGAAGGGATCCTGAAAAATCATCTGGACTTTTTTGGCAAGTTCGTATCTTGAATAATTTTCCATGGTTTTATCGTCAATAAAAATTTCTCCTGAATCAAAATTCAGCAGTCCCGCCATAATTTTTGCGAGGGTGGTCTTGCCACTTCCGGATTCTCCCGCAACACCTAATATTTCCCCTTTTTTAAGTTCAATTGAAGCATTTTCCACCGCTCTGACACTGACAATGCTATTTGAAAAAAAATTTTTCTCAATACGAAAGTTTTTATTTATATTAACCGTTTTTAATATCAAATTATTCAACATAAAAATTAGTTCCGATGAAAACGGAGTTGTAAAGTTTTTTCATATCCTTTGTGTTCAATTGAATGCAAACATGGTTGATTGTATCGTGTTGCTGAACATTTTTTGTGAAATCATGAATTATAAGAAAATCGGTAAAGTAAATAGCATAATTGCCAAGTGATCCTACCATAATCCGTTCGGCAGAATTTTCCACAGGTATTTCTTTTGTGATATCTTCATAAGTCCATTTTGGTTTTATAGGTGCAGGGTTTTTTTCTTTTGCAAGTAGTTTAAGCGTTTTTCTGTTTATCTCACTGCTTAAGAAAGCTGTAACGAATTTTTTTGAGACGACAATATCGGATGAAATTTTTCCGTTTTTGACAAGTTTTAAGAGGTTCGATTTGGTGTCAAAAATAATTTTGGTCGTGAGTATGCTCATATGCCCGTTTAATAGACGGTTTTCTTCTAATGAAATTTTATTTTGTTTAATGAGTGATTTTTTTTCTTCCTCAATCTGAGGAAGCGTTTCCTTTTTTATTATTTCTGTGTCGCCGTAAACCGATTGCTTAATTATGGTTTCATATTTTTTTTGGCTTGACAGCATTGAAAGTTGTTTGTTTAAGTCCGTGATTTCATTTTCCATCACATTAGTATAATTTGGAAGTTTTATATGAATAAAAATAGAAATACCAAGTATTGATAAAAGAAAAAGACGAAATACGATTTTGAAGAATTTAATCAAGTTAGCCCTCATAGATTCCCGCTAACGACATGCGGGAATGACATTTCATGTCATTTAATAAACATAAATAAGTGTCTTATTGATTTTTGTATTTGCGTAAATGTATTCAAGGTCATCTGCCCCAAGACGAATACAACCGTGAGAAACCGCTCTGCCGAGCAATTCTTCTTTTTGTGTTCCGTGGATTTTATAACCGAATCCTAAATCAAGAGCATACTTTCCCAACTCCCCCTCCATTTTTCTTTCTGGTGAGTTTGGAGGCGGTATTTCCTTTTGCTCCTCAATAAATGCCCAGTCGGGTTTGAACCACAGCGGATTTTCTGTTTTATTTTTTACTGTGAAAATTCCCTTGGGAGTTATAAATTCCCATTTTCTTCCGGTTTTTTTATCACTTAAAATTCCGCCTCGCCCGACAGAACATTTTGCCTGTCTTATGATTTGTCCTTTTTGTTTGAAATATAAAATATTTTCTTCTGTATCCACAAGAATGTATGGTTCACCGTTGGTCAGTTCGCTAATTTGTTGAATGAGAAGCATGTTTTCGTTTGAAAGTCCGATGTTTTTTTCTATCAGATTTTTATTGGTTTCTATAAGTTTGAGTTGTCTTTTTTTCAGTGATGACGATTGTCTGGAAATTTTGTTTTTCTCTTTTTCCAATTGTCTTATTTCTTTTGATACTCCTGTTATTCGTGTTTTCGTAATTTCATATTCGTTCTGGACATTTAAAAAATTGTAAATATCAATTGCCGCCATCACAGAAATCACCAAAAAAATTATTGTGAAAAAAATATTTTTTAACATTGGGTAAAAAGCCTGTCATTCCTGCGGGGGACTGCCCTTGCAGGCAGTAAACAGGGGCAGGAATCTATTGACGACATTTAAATTCTGGATTCCCACTTGCGTGGGAATGACAGACTGAAAGATTTTTCAACAATCTCATAGATTGAAACACCTTATCAATCTATTTTCCTTTTCTTCCAATTGCGGATATTCTTTTGTACATCTCTCGGTTTTTCTCGGGCATCTCGGATGAAACTTGCACCCATCGGGCAGTCCGCCGAGGCGGATTAAATCCGGTACATTGCCCGGGATTGTGTTAAATCTGTTCAGTTTGTGTGTTTTTGGAATTGCAGACAAAAGCGCTTTTGTGTAAGGGTGCCTCGGATTTTTAATTATTTCAGATGTTTCCCCATCTTCTACAATTTCTCCCGCATACATTACAGCCAGGCGGTTACAGATGTCGGATATAATTCCAAAATTATGAGTGATAAAAATTACGGTTAGATTAAGTTCTTCGCCACCGGCGAACCTACATGGTTTCATAAGTTTTTTAATCAGTTCAAGAATTTCTTTTTGAATTGTGACATCCAATGCCGTTGTTGGTTCGTCAGCAATTATAATTTCCGGGTTAGAAGCAATAGCCATAGCAATCATTACTCTTTGTCTCATTCCGCCAGATAATTGATGAGGATAAGAATTTTTAATCGTTTTTGGATTATTCAATTGAACCGCTTCAAGAAGTTTTAAAATTTTGTTGTCTGAAAAATCCTGATGATGTATTTTTAGTGTTTCCCGTATTTGTTCCGAAATTTTTATAACCGGATTTAGCGATGATAATGGGTCCTGAAAAATGATACTTATTTTTCCGCCCCTTATTTTTTGCAGTTCTTTTTCAGTAAGTTGCAGAATATTTTGATTGTGAAAAATAATTTTACCGTTGGTTATCATCGCTTCTTTCGGCAGAAGATTTAGTATAGAAAGTCCGAGTGTGGATTTGCCACAACCTGATTCTCCAACTATTGCCAAAGAATCCGTTTTATTTAATGTTAACGAAACATTTCTTACGGCGGAGATTATTTTTTTTCCGACGGTATATTCTACAGAAAGATTTTCAATAGATAAAATTTTTTCCATTATGTTGTCCGTGGATCAAAAACATCTCGTAACCCCTCGCCCAGAAGATTCCATCCGAGAACGGTTGTCAAAATTGCAAGTCCTGGAAAAAGTGAAAGCCACCATGCGATATGAATGTAGTCCTTACCGCTTGTTAAGATATTGCCCCACGACGGTGTTGGCGGCTGAACACCAAGCCCCAAAAACGAAAGCCCCGACTCCGTAAGAATTGCCGCCCCTACTCCCAAAATGCTCGCAACTATTACCGGTGCAATCACATTTGGAAGAATATGGACAAAAATTATTCTTCTTTTTTTAAGTCCCAGACCTTTTGCCGCTATTATAAAATCACGCTCTTTTACCGAAAGCGTTTCTCCTCTTACTAATCGTGCCAAACCCGTCCATGAAGTTATGCCTATTACAATCATAACATTGTAAATGTTTGGTTCCAGAAAAGCAATTACCATTAAAATTAAAAAAAATGTAGGGAAACATAGCATAATATCCACAAACCGCATAATTATTGTGTCAATTTTTCCTCCGAAATAACCTGAAATAAGTCCGAGAAATGTTCCAATAATTACCGAAATTCCAACAGCGATAATCCCGACCGATATGGAAATTCGTGTGCCATAAATCATCCTTGAAAAAACATCCCGTCCCATCTCATCGGTTCCGAAAAAATGATTTTTTGATGGAGATTGCAATCGTTCTAAAATGTTTCCCTCAATCGGGTTGTGTGTAGAAATCATCGGCGAAAAAATTGCTGTTAAAATCAGAGTGACTATTATTAAAATTCCGATTTTTGCAAGTTTGTTTCTTAGTAATTTTTCAATATATATTTTTAGCATAGATTAATATACAAGGAATTTCAATGTTTAGTAGTGCGAACCATTAGGTTCGCTCATCAGCGATGCTAAAGCATCGCACTACAATAGCGAGGATAAAACTTGTCCCATTTAGGGGATCCTCGCACTACTCTTCAACTCTAAACTCTCAACTTTTCTCTATTTGTACCGTATTCTCGGGTCAACGAAAGCGTAAGTTATGTCTGCAATTAAATTTCCGAGAAGTGTCAAAATTGCGACGATAGTTCCTACTGCCATAATGACCGGATAATCTCGTGACATTATTGCCTCGTATCCCAGCCGTCCCATCCCGGGCCAAGCAAAAATTGTTTCAAAAATAAAAGCACCACCAATTAAATCCGGAATCGTAAGCCCGACAATTGTTACAATCGGAATCAGAGCATTCCGTAAGGCATGCTTAAAAATCACCGTCATTTCTGAAAGTCCTTTTGCTCTTGCGGTTCTTATGTAGTCCTGATGAAGAACTTCCAACATCGCGGATTTTGTGTATCTTGAAAGCCCGGCAAGTCCTGTAAAAGCTGAAATAAAAACCGGCAAAATGAGATGTTTAGTTACATCCAAAACTTTTCCAAAAGTTGTAAGTTCGTCAAAATTTATTGAACGGAAACCAGAAATCGGTAGCCATCCGAGATGCAATCCGAAAAGAATCATCAAGAGAATTGCAATCCAAAATGTTGGAACAGAAAATCCCAAAAAAACCGTAACAGTCGTGATTTTATCAAAGACGGAATCCTTTTTTACTGCTGAAAAAACGCCGATGGGAATTGCAATTGCGAATATAAAAATTATTGATAAAAAATTAAGAAGCAATGTAGCTGGAAGCCGTTCTGCGATTTTTTTTATTACTGGTCTGTCGTCTTTGAATGACTTTCCGAAATCAAGTTTTGCCAACCGTTTAATCCACATCCCATACTGAACATAAAACGGTTTATCAAGTTCATAAATTGCAACTAATCGCTGTTTTGCCTCTGCTGTGATTTTCTGGTTCATATCGGTGAGAACATCTGTGGGTTTGCCGGGAGATAAATGCATCACAAGAAAAGTTATTATGGTTATCCCGAGAAGAACAGGAATTGTTAAAAGCAATCGTCTAAAAATATAGGAAAACATTATGGAGACATTATATTTCAATTGACCCAAAAAAGCAATAAAAAAACGACCGTTAAAAACCCAGTCGTTTTTTTGTCATTGCACAAAAGATGTTATTGTGGAAGCCCCGATTGTGGGATTCGTGGCCCGCCCCTGCGATTATGATAACCCCCACGATTAGTTTTGTTCCGATGTGTCGAAACAAAACTAATGTTTTTATTTTTTTTGTAATTTTACCACCATTCCTTCCTGAATGGCATCATCGCCGTCTTTAATTTTGCAAACAGCAGATTCTGTACCTGAAACTTCTTTTACTTGCAAAACACCAATTTTCCTTTCCATAACAATTTTTTTTCCTGTTTTAGAATTAGTTTTTTCTTCCTGGGATATAACATCAAACTTCATTCCTTCATTAACCCCTGATTCACTTCCAATATCTATAACAACAGATTCTTTATCAATGCTCATAATAGAACCCTCTACTGGAAATGAATTAGATACTTTTTTTGCTATATTTTTTTCAAAATATCTTTTAACAATGTTAGTTAGTGTCGTTTCAGCATCTGTTGATTCATCCACCTTACCTAATCCCAAAAATCCTCCACCGGGTTTCATATTGAATGTTTCAGAGAAGATAATTCCTGCAGTTTCAATATTTATAATTCTTAGTTGCAATACAACTAATGCGTCAATCTTCCATATATATTCTTTTGAATAGTCAGACCATACCCGTTCTTTACTGTAATTTACATTTGGTACAGAACCAATTACTGCATATTTGATACCACCAATTTTACCAATTTTAACTGCATCATTAACATCAAAAATTCCCGTCGTTGATAACATTTGTTCTTTTATTATAGTATCAAGTTCACTTCTTTCTATAACATCAAAGCGTTTCTGATTTACAAGTAAACTGGTCATCTCGCTTTGTGTTACAGATGGCATCTTGTAGTCATTCGCTGCCCCGGAAAAATCAAATACGGCAATTTTCTCCTTTGCAAAACAAATCACCGTAAAACTCAACACAACGCCAATCAACATAACTAATCTTTTCATCGCTACCTCCTAAAAAAATAACCCACGGTTTTGTCTAACTTTAATTTATAAACATCCCGTCCTAAACAAAAAAGAGCACATATTCTTATCGGCGACTGACTTATTTGCACGGTTTCATTCGTGATTGTAGTAGTTGCCCAATTCATTGGGCGCCGTTGTGAAAACCGCCTGATAAATCAGGCGACTACTCCGCAAAAGGCGGATTGAAATTCTTCACCTGCGGTGAACCTACTTGGCTACGCATAAAATAAGCCCCGATAAATCGGGGCACTACATACTACAATGTAGTGCGACCAAGTAGGTTTTCAACCATTTAGGGTCGCTATTCGGAATTATTCAGTTTCCGATACAACAAGTACAAAGTTGAATACGATAGTTTCTAAATAACATTTTATTTTTTTCATTTTTTTTACAATTTTATTATACTTCTTTGCAGTAAAAAGTCAATGGAAAATTGTCTCAAATTTCATTGTTGGATGATATACTTCTGTTTTTCTCTCGGAACATACCATTCGCGGAAGTTCCAGCCAAGACCTAAAGGTGCTACTTCTGGTCCAACAAATCTTTTGTGAATTACAGGTAGTGCATCTGCAACATAGAGAAATGTGTAGGGCTGGTCTTCAGCGAGGATTTTGTGAATTTTCCGGTATATTTTTTGTCGTTTTTTCTCATCAAAAATTCGTCGTCCTTCCTCTAATAGTTTATCAACCTCTTTATTTTGATATGATACAAAATTGTATTGCCCTTCTTTTTTTTGTGATGAATGCCATAAAGAAAACTGGTCTGGGTCGCGTGATAACGACCAGCCCAAAATCACTGCATCAAAGTTTCTCTTGTCTATGTATTGGTGGATAAATGTTGACCATTCCAAAATTCTTATGTTGACTTTTATTCCAACTTTTTTGAGATGTGCCTGAATAAGTTCTGCTGCGACCGCCCTTGATTTATTTCCTTGATTTGTGATGATTGTGAACTCAAATTTTTTTCCATTTTTATCGAGTATTCCGTCTTTATCAGAATCAATCCATCCGAATTTCTGAAAGATTTTTTTGGTTTTTTCGGGATTGTAGTCATAGTCCGAAACTTCCGGATTATATGCCCAACTTGTTGGCGGATATGGTCCTGTTACCGGAACACCTAACCCGAGCAAAATCCCGTCAATAATTTCTTTTTTATTTATTGAGTGCGCAATTGCCTGTCGGATTTCTTTTTCCTTAAAAAGTGGGTTTATCAGATTATATCCAAGATAGGCATAGCCGAAAGAAGGGTATCTGAACTTGTTGTAATTTTTGAAAAAATTTTTATAGGCATTGTATTGGTCAGGTGTCAATCCCATAGAATCAATCGTTTCATTTCTCAATTCCAAAAACTGAACTGACTGATCGGGAATAATTCTGTAGATATATTTTTTAATTTTAGGTGGTTCTTCAAAATAATCAGAATTTGCCTCAAGCACGATTTTTTCATCTGTCTTCCACTCAACAAATCTGAAAGGTCCAGTCCCGATTGGTTTTCTGTTTGCGGGATGAGTATTAAAATCGTTGTTTCCGTTTATGGCGGAAAAAATATGCTTCGGAATAATGCCCATTCCCCATGATATAAGTCCGGGTGAGAATGGTTCTTTATATGTGATTTTTATTTTGTACGGGTTGATAATCTCAAATTTTTTGACAAGTTCAAAGTCGGAGGAATAGGGCGTCTTTACTTTCGGGTCAATAAGTTTTTGGTATGTGAACTCAACATCTTCCGCGGTAAAAGGTTTGCCATCATGCCACTTTACATTTTCCCTTAAATTAAAAATTATTGTTTTACCGTCGGCAGAAACGGTCCAGGATTCTGCTAAATCCCCAACGATATTTATATTTTTATCGTATTTTACAAGTCCGTTGAAAACATGCCCATTTATATCACCTGATGCAGAATCAGATGCCAATATCGGATTTAGATATGAAGCATCTCCGATAGACGACTCAACATAATAATCACCGAGATTATTGTTACCATAAGTTTGTTTTACCGTCTCAGTTTTTTGGCAACCGATATTGAAAAGTAAAAAAAACAAAAAAAGGGACAGGTCCTTTTTTAGAATTTGCTCTTTGAGAGGCATTTTCTTATCCTTTCACTACCTTGAAGTCTGGGAATTTCAAAGTTTTTATATTTTGGTTAATCAGTATCCAAGAGTTGTCATTCCCGAATGCCATTATCCCCAATAACGACATTTGGGGACGGATCCAGAAAAAAGGACATAATCTATGGATTCCCGCTAACGGCATGCGGGAATGACGACAAAAGTAAGTCAGTCGCCGAAGGCGAACTAACTTGATAGTATAGGAATTTCCTTTTTATAAATTGTCAAAATAGCCCAATAATAGAGCATTTTGGTGATATAACCTTACTCAATTTACCCACTTGAGAAGGAGAAGACCAGTTGATAAAAAGCCCGCACCGTAGGTGCG
>JAZDKR010000034.1:0-36217 GCA_043802785.1 Elusimicrobiota bacterium | reverse complement strand
TATTGATAAAAAATTAAATAAAATTTATGACGCTGCCTCTAAAAGTAGAAAAATTTACAAAAATTTTAAAACTGAACCTTATGTTGTTAATAACTCTTATCTCTCTAACTCATGGTTACATTCTTAAATGATTTGACAAGTTCGTTTTATATCAGCACCCAATTTTTTTAATTTGCCGACGATGTTTTCATATCCGCGGTCAAGATATTCAAGCCCTGTAATTTCGGTCCTTCCTTTTGTAGAAAGTCCGGCAAGTATAAGTGCTGCCGCAGAACGCAAGTCGGAAGCAACAACCTTTGCCCCAGCAAGATTTTTCACACCTTTGATAATTGCAGAATTGCCTTTGATTTTGATATTAGCACACATTTTTATAAGTTCTTGTGATGTCTGAAAACGATTTTCAAAAATTGTTTCAGTAACAATCGATTCACCCATTGCAACCGTCATCAAAACCATCCACATCGGCTGTAAATCCGTTGCAAATCCAGGATAAACCGCTGTTTCAATATCAACGGGTTTTATGATACTCGGACATTTTATTTTCAAACAATCTTTTTTAGCCCCGATAAATCGGGGCACTACATCATCTTTTTCAGCGAGGATAAAGCCTCGCGCTACATTAACTGAACTACCCGTAAGTTTAATTTTTTCTATCAATGCTTCATTATCCTCTGTAGTTGCCCCGACAATTTTTATATTGCCTGATGTTATCGCAGATGCAATTATGAATGTTCCTGTTTCAATTCTATCAGGAATGATTTTATATTCACAACCATGGAGTTTTTTTACTCCTGTAATTTTTAGATATTTAGTCCCTATACCAGAAATTTTTGCCCCGATGTTTATTAAAAAATTCGCCAGGTCAGTAATTTCTGGTTCAGTTGCACAATTTTCAATAACTGTTTCACCGTCTATAAGGACAGATGCCATCAGAAGATTTTCGGTTGCACCAACCGACGGAAAATCTAGAACAATTTTTGAACCCTTTAATTTTTTAGCGATAATTTTAACCTTTCCATGAAAAATAGAATATCTTGCTCCTAATTTTGTCAAACCGTCTATGTGTATATTTATGGGTCTTAACCCAATTGCACAACCGCCGGGAAGTGAAATTTCCGCTTTTTTGAACCTTGACAGAAGTGGCCCCGCTACCAAGATAGATGCTCTCATTTTACTTACAAGTTGGTAGGGAGCGTCGGTACGAGTTACACCATTAGATAAAATAGTTATTTCATTTTTTTCCCTTCTTATTTTTTTTCCAAGATGTTTCAAAAGCGCAATTGATGTATTGATGTCTTCAAGTAGTGGAACATTTTTTATAATGCATTTTTCATCAGTTAAAAGTGTAGCAATAAGTATCGGAAGTGCGGCATTTTTTGAACCGCTGATTTCAACTTCACCATATAATTTTTTCCCGCCGTTAATAATAATTTTATCCATAAATTTTGCTTATGTCATTCCGTGCTTAACACGGAATCTATAGATTCCCGCTTTCGCGGGAATGACAGCATTACTGTCGTTTCAATTGCCGTTATATTGTCCATAAATTATTCTTTCCTGTTGCGAGTAGTCCTTTATTATTTTTATGTTTTTTAAGCCGTTTAGTTCCATTTGTTTTTTAATTTCTTGTGAATGATGATAGCCGATTTCAAACATAAGAAATCCATTTTTTTTTAGAAGTTTCCTACTTAGTGGAATAATTTTTCTATAAAAGTTCAGTCCGTCTTTTCCGCCATCCAACGCTATTTTTGGCTCATACTGAATTTCTTTTTGCAATTTTTTTATCTCTGAACTTTTTATGTAAGGAGGATTGGAGATAATTAAGTTGGCAGTTGCCAAGTAGGTTCGCCTGTGGCGAAGAAGTTGGAAGTTGGAAGTAGAATTAAGTATATCACTTTGGAAAAAAGTAATTCTGTCAGATACATTGTTCAACTTTGCATTTTTTCTGGCAATGCGTAGTGCATCTTTGGAAATATCCGTTGCAACTATCTTTGCATTAGGAATATATTTTGCAAGAGAGACCGCTATGTTTCCGCAACCGGTACCGATGTCTATAATAGTTGGAAGTTGCCAAGTAGGTTCGCCTGTGGCGAAGAAGTGGGAAGTGGGAAGTATCTTGAGAACTTCCTCTACTAAAATTTCGGTTTCTTGACGGGGAATCAGAACATTTTTATTAACATAAAATCTAAGTCCCATAAACTCTGTTTCACCGGTAATGTAAGCCGTCGGCAAACCTTTTTTTCTTTTATTTAATAATTTTTGGTATGCATCTCTTTCGCAATTTTTTATGTTTTTTTTTGAAAAATATAACTCGGCAAATTTTAATTTCAGGCAATGTTCCAACAATATTCTTGCATCAGAAGAGTTTTTCCTACCTAACTGAATCTTTCCGTAATTAAGAAGTTCTGTCGGATTCATACTATAATAATATCACCCCTTCGGGGTTATGGTTTGCTATAATCGTACCACTATAATAATATCACCCCTTCGGGGTTTCATTATTTTGCTTGTTTCGTTTCTACAAACAGATTACCCCGATGTGGCTCAACTTTCTATCTTTTGTCTGAATTTTTCAACTATTCCGTCTAAATCGCCGTCCATTATCGTCACTATATTGTGAAAATTTTCGTTGAGGCGATGGTCAGTAATTCTATCCTGCGGAAAATTATATGTTCTGATTTTTTCACTCCTGTCGCCGGTTCCAACCTGCTTTTTTCTGTCATCGGCAATTTTCTGGTGTTGCTGATTTTTTATTACATCATATATTCGGGCTTTAAGTATTTTCATCGCTTTTAATTTATTTTTTAATTGTGACCTTTCATCTTGACATGCAACGACGGTGTTTGTTGGAATATGTGTAATTCTAACTGCTGAATCCGTTTTTTGAAGATATTGCCCACCGTGCCCTCCTGCGCGATAAGTATCTATGCGTAAATCGTTTTGGCTTATTTCAATGTCCACATCTTCCGGCTCAACAAGTACCGCTACAGTAACGGTTGATGTGTGAACTCTGCCCGATGCTTCTGTTTCTGGAACTCTCTGAACTCTGTGAGTTCCACTTTCATGCTTAAAAAATCCGTAAGCACCGACAGTAGGTGCATTAGCACCGACAGTAGGTGCATTAGCACCCACTCCTTCAACTGTAAAAATAATTTCTTTTGTGCCGCCTATTCCGGTTGAACTTAAATCAAGAACTTCCGTTTTAAATTTTTTTGTCTGAGCATATCTGGAATACATTCGGTATAACTCAGTTACAAAAAGTGCCGCCTCGTCTCCACCCGCCGCCGCCCGTATTTCAATAATTATATTTTTTTTATCAAGAGGGTCTTTTGGCTTTAATAGTTCTTCAAGTTCGGCAGTGAGTATCTTTTTTTTATTTTCAAGTTCCAAAAGTTCTGATTTGGCAAGTTCTATTAAATCCAAATCATTGGTTAATAAAATTTCGGAAAGATGAGATATTTCCTGTTCAATCTTTTTGTAATTTCTGAATTTTTCCATAAGCGAAAATAACTCTTTTCTTTTTTTTGATAATTCTATACGTTTTACCGAATCGGAAACTACCAAAGGGTCAAAAAGCAATTTTTCAATTTCGGCATATTCGTTTTCAATGTTTTTTAATTTCTCAATAATCATATTAGCCACAGAGAACACAGAGAAAGACACGGAGAACACAGAGGAAAAAGACAGGATTAAGGATTAAGCCGTAAGTTATAAGTATTAAGTTTTTCTTAATCCTTACCACTTACCACTTCTCCTGCCTTTCTATGTGCTCTCTGTGTTTTATTTAAATTGAAAAGGCAAAGAATCCTTTGATAAGAATAACTTTGCCTTACAAAATTTTTTTTATAGAGTATCTATTTTTCTGATGCATCCTTTGGATTCGTTTCTTTTTTGACACTTCGCGTCACATCAGATTTTTTAGTAAAATTCTTTTTGGGTATGTCCTTTGGAACCGCTTTTTTGATTTTTTTAAGCGGTTTTATTTTCATTACTACCGTTTTAGGTTTGCGTTTGATAGTTTTACCACCTGTTGTTGAATACTTTGATAAAAATTTATCAACCCTACCAGCAGTATCAACCAATTTCTGTTTGCCGGTAAAAAACGGATGACATTTTGAACAGATGTCTAATTTTATCTCGGGTTTTGTTGCCCTTGTGATAAAACTATTTCCACAGGCACAGGTTACTTTACATTCCACATAATTCGGATGAATTCCTTCTCTCATATTTAAAACCTCACTTCGCTCGGTTACACGAATAGTCGCGAATGTAACGCGAATATCTGCGTTTGATTAGCGTTTATTTGCGTTATTATTATGATGCTGTTGAAAAACCCTTCTCAAGTGTTCCCGCCAAGGCTGGACGAGAAGCGGTAGTCCGCCTTTGGCGAAAAGCAATCTCAAAATTACCGACGGAAAAGAGAGATTGCCACGCCCTTCGGGCTCGCAATGACATCCAATCCGCCTCATGCGAATTCAATGATGTCATTATACAAAAATAAATAAAAAAGTCAACCCCGCTTCTTATTATTTTAATTACGTGGCGGGGCCAGATATTTTAATGGATTGACCGGTCTGCCATATTTTCGGACCTCAAAATGCAAATGCGGTCCCGTTGAATATCCTGTTGAACCAATTGAACCAATAATTTGTCCCGCTTGGACATGTTGTCCTTTTCGAACAAGATAAGAACGAAGATGACCATATCTTGTTGAAAATCCATTTTTATGTATTATCGTTATTGTTTTTCCATAACCTGCCTGTTTACCGACGGATATAACTTTACCGTCGGAAGATGCCCTTACCGGTGTGCCATACCACTTTGCCAAATCTAGCCCCTCGTGAAATCTTCTATCTCCGAAAATCGGATGTTTTCTTAAACCAAATCTGCTTGTGATACGGTATCCAACAATGGGCCATAAAAAATCGGTAAAGTGAATTTTGACACCGGGAATAAAAATTTTATCCTTCACCGCGGGTTCTTCAAAATCATCAAAACCGTTTGCCAATAAAATTGTTTCGTAACGAACTTTATATTTTTTTGCAATCGCAATAATTGTCTCGCCGTTTTTTACAGTGTGAATATGTCCCTTTTTATTTATTACAAAAATATTTTGCTCGGGCTTAAGAATTACGGACTCAAGATTATTTATACCTCTTATAGTTTCCACATTTGTCCCGTATTTTTTTGCAATTGATTTTATATCCTCATTTTTTTTTACGGTATGATTTAAAATTACTGGCTCATCAAGTTGTTTCAAAAAATCATAATTAGAAGGTTGCGGTTTTAATTTGGTAGTTAGAAGTTCGTCATAAGAGGGTTTTTTCAGTACTGCCGTGAGATTGAACATAACAACAACGGGCAGGATTTTGTAAAAAATTTTCACCCTTATCCTCTTAATCGTGGAGCGAAGCAATAAATTTCTGCAGGTTTTGAATTTGCGACTTATTCGTTCCATGAGCAAATTCTTTGAGCGACCACAAGGGAGCGACCAAAGAAATTTGCTTGCGAGCGACATTTTATTGCGAGAATTCCATTGATTTCAGAAAATCCTTGTTTGATTTCGTGGCAAGTAATTTTTCCGTCAAAAATTCCATTGCCTCAATGGAAGAAAGCGGTGTCAAAACCTTTCTTAAAATCCAGACTTTGTTTAATTCTTCGGAACTAAGTAAAAGTTCTTCTTTTCGTGTTCCGGATTTATTTATATCAATTGCTGGAAAAATTCTTCTGTCCGCAAGTTTTCTATCTAAATGAATTTCCATATTCCCAGTACCCTTAAATTCCTCAAAAATAACATCGTCCATTTTGCTTCCGGTGTCAACAAGAGAAGTTGCAATTATTGTAAGAGAACCGCCCTCTTCAATGTTTCTTGCTGCTCCGAAAAATCTTTTCGGTCTTTGAAGAGCGTTTGAATCAAGTCCTCCAGAAAGCACTCTGCCGGAAGATGGCTGTGCTGCATTATAAGCCCGTGCTAAACGGGTAATGGAATCAAGTAAAATTACGACATCTTTTTTATGTTCCACTAATCGTTTTGCTTTTTCCAAAACCATTTCGGAAACCTGTATATGTCTATCCTGCGGTTCGTCAAATGTTGATGCAATTACTTCCGCATTGACAGAACGCTGCATATCGGTAACTTCTTCGGGCCTTTCGTCAATAAGAAGAACAATCAGATGAACTTCGGGATGATTAGTGGTTATTGAGTTTGCAATTTTTTGAAGAATTACTGTTTTGCCTGCCCTCGGCGGCGACACAATGAGTCCTCTTTGACCTTTGCCTATCGGTGTCAGCAAATCCATAAGTCGTGTTGTAATTTCGTCCTTTTTTGTCTCAAGATTTATTTTTCCCTGAGGGTAAAGGGGGGTTAAATTATCAAACAAAACACGCTCTCTGATTTTTTCAGGGTCTTCTCCGTTGACCGCCTGAACTTTCAACAATGCCAAAAATCTTTCATTTTCTTTCGGCGGCCGAACTTCACCTGATACGGTATCACCTTTTCGTAATGCAAACTTTTTTATCTGCGAAGGTGAAATGTAGATATCCTCCGGTCCGGGAAGATAATTTGAATTTGGTGACCGCAAAAATCCGAATCCGTCAGGTAAAACTTCAAGGACACCCTCGTCAAACATAAGTCCATTCTGAGTAATCTGTCCCTGTAAAATCTTGAACACTAATTCCTGTTTTTTTAGTCCCGCAATGTCTTCAAGTTTTAAGTGCTTCGCCAGTTCCGTCAACTCTGTCATACTTTTTTTTGACAGAGCAGAAATATCCGTCTTGTTTGTCTGTTCCATTTTTCCCTCCGAAAAGACCGCTAAACCGACGCAGAACTTGAAAAAACCCGCGAAACCAACGCGGAACTTTTCGTCCCGCTTCAGCGGGATTCTGCGTTTTAGTTTCGCGTCTGTTCAGCGGTTTTTATTTATGATTTTTCATTTAATGATAGGATTTTTTGGTTTGCAAAGATTTTTTGGTTTGAAACGAGATGAAATGAGATGAGTTCTCTCAACTTGTGCTATTCTACAAAATCTAAATTATCTTGTCAAGGATTTTTTTAATCTGTGGTTTTATTTTTTCTATGTGCCCTGTGTTTTTTACAATGAAATCGGCAAGTTTTATTTTTCCCGAGATTGGCATTTGCGAAAGTAATCTTTTTTCTGCTTCTGCTGTTGTGATTTTGTCTCGTTTCATCAATCGGTCTATCTGCTGATTTTTTTTGCAGATTACGACAATAACGCTGTCAAACATTTTTTCAAGATGCGATTCAAATAAGAGAGGAACATCAACGACAACCAAGTGATTAAGTGATTGAGTGATTAAGTGATTAAGTTCTTTGATGATTTCGGGATGCAGAATTTTTTCAAGTAATTTTCGTTTCTTGAAATCTGAAAAAATTATTCCTGCTATTTTTTCTCTATCCAGAGTGCTAAACAATTTTTTTATTTTTTTGCTTATATTTTTTTCGTAAAAAATCCTCTTTGCAATTTCATCACAGGAAATTGTTTCCGCTCCAAGTTTTTTGAACTCGTTTAATACAGTGGTCTTGCCCGAGGCAATCCCGCCAGTAAGACCAATAACCTTCAGTTTTCGGTTAATTCTTTTAGACATTTATCACACCATTCGCCTTTACAAGAAAAACCCGATAAATCGGGCAACTACATAGCGAGGTTAAAACCTCGCACTACCATTTGGGCTTGATAAATCAAGCCCCTACAAAGCGACGATAAATCGTCGCACTACATTTAAAGTTTTAAATCAGCCCAGTTTTTGCCGACTTTTACATCCACAACAACAGGTATGTCAAGTTTAATCGCATGTTCCATCTCGGATTTTATAATGGGAATGTATTTATCAATTTCATCTTTCTTGATTTCAAACAAAAGGTCATCATGCACTTGAAGTAGCATCCTGCATTTTGCTTCTTGCTTCTTGCTTCTTTTATTTATATTTATCATCGCAACTTTTATTATATCTGCCGAAGTTCCTTGAATGGGAGTGTTTATCGCTGTTCGCTCGGCAAAAGCACGTATCTGGGCATTTTGACTGTTTATTTCCGGCAGGTATCTTATTCTTCCCAAAAGTGTTTGAACATAGCCCGTTTCTCTTGCCTTAATAATTGTTTCATCAATCCACGATTTTACGCCGCTGTATTTTAAAAAATAACTGTCAATATATTTTTGTGCCTCATCCGGTGTAATGCCGAGTTGCTGTGAAAGTCCCCACGATTGTTGCCCGTAGACAATTCCGAAGTTTATGCCTTTTGCCCTTTTTCTCATTTCTGTTGTGATTTCTTCTTTTGATAATCCGAAAACTTCCGCCGCGGTTGCAGTATGAATGTCCGCTCCCTCAATAAAAGCGGCACAAAGTGCCTTGTCTTTTGTGATGTGTGCCAGAACCCGCAGGTCAATTTGCGAGTAATCAAAAGATGCAAAAATAAAACCATCTTCGGGAATAAAACCCCGCCGGATTTTTCTTCCAAGTTCTGTCTTTATGGGAATGTTCTGAAGATTCGGTTCCGACGATGAAAGCCGCCCCGTTGATGTAACCGTCTGGTTAAACTGTGTGTGGATCCGTTTTGTTTTCTGATTTATTTTTAAAATAAGTGCATCCACGAATGTTGATTTCAATTTTGATATCTCTCTGTATTCCAAAATAATTTTTGGCAGTTCGGATGTTTGTGCAAGTAGATTTAATACCTCTTCTCCGGTAGAAAAACCTGTTTTGATTTTTTTGACAGGTGTAAGCCCAAGTTTGTCAAAAAGAATGTGCGAGAGTTGTTTTGGTGAATTGATATTGAATTGTTCGCCTGCTATTGAAAAAATAATTTTTTCCAATCTGATAAGTTCTTCGTTAAATTCGTCTGACAATTTTTTGAAATATGGCTCGTCTATTTTTATTCCTAATTTTTCCATAAAACAAAGTACTTGTAAAAGAGGGATTTCTATATCGTAAAAAAGCGAGAGCAATTTTAGATTATGTAATTTTTCCTGAAGAATTTCATAACTTTTTAGGATAACATCCGTTTTTTTACAGAAAATATTTTTTGTGTGCTCAGTATATTCAATTTCCAGATTTTCATAATTTCCTCCAAAAATATCAATTTTTATTCCGAGATGTTCAATCGCTATATCTTCTAATGAATGGTTTTTTCCGGAAGGATTTAAGAGGTACGAGGCAATTTCTGTATCAAAGATATTTTCCGGAATATCAATTCCATATTTTTCAAAAATAGAGAATTGGGTTTTGGCATCGTGTGTAATTAATAAAATTTTATTATTTTCAAAGATGGGTTTAAGATATTCAAATACTATATTAGGTGAAATGGTTTTCACGGGATTTTGATAAACTAATGTCAGTTCCTCATCTTTGCAGGGCATCGGTTCGCTCAATGGTATGTAAAATGCTTTGTTTTTTTCCGGTTGAAGTGCAATACCGACAATAAGACCGTTTTTGTCGGTCGTGATAAAAAAGGATAGTTTATTTGAATCTAACAATGAAATAGCCATTCCTTTTATTTGTTCTTCTGAATCTAAAATTTGAAAATCCGATTTTGACAGTGCCGTCTCCGATTTTTCTTCTTGGACAAGAAGTTTTATTAATGAATAAAATTCCAACCGTCTTAAAATAATTATGAGTTTTTCGTTGTTCGGGTTTTCATACCTCAACTTTTCAAAATCAACATCAAGAGAAACATCTCTCACTAATGTTACTAATTTTTTGGAAAACAAGGCGACGGCGGAATGTTCGGCAATCAGTTCTCCCGTTTTTCCTTTGATTTTTTTCTGATTTTTTATGATGTTTTCAATATTTCCAAATTCCCGTATAAGTTTTACTGCGGTTTTTTCGCCTATACCCGGTACACCGGGAATGTTATCAGAAGAATCACCGGAAATAGCGAGATAATCAACGATATTTTCTGGCGGTACTTCCCAATTTTTTATAACCTCGTTTTCATCATATAAAATATTTTTTTGCTCATTCAAGACCTTAACCCAGCCCCTTCTCAACCCCGCCCTTCCTGAAAAGACCTTTAGGAAGGGCGGGGTCAATGTCCCTCCAGAAAGGGCTTGGTTCACAAGTTGAAGTGCATCCTTGTCACTAGTTACAATCACAACATCAATTCCATTGTTTTTCGCTTTTTCGGAAACGGTCGCTATTAAATCGTCCGCTTCATAACCCTCTTTCTCAAAAATTTTTATGTTGAATGCGGAAATTATTTCTTTTACAAGCGGAAATTGATTTTTTAATTCGTCAGCGGTTTTTTTACGGTGTGCTTTATATTCAGGAAACTCTTTGTGCCTGAAAGTTGGTGCGGGGTAATCCATGCAGACAGCGATGTAGTCGGGTGAATATTGTCGCAAAATTTTAAGAAGCATTTTTGTGAAGCCAAAAACCGCGTTAACTTGCTCGCCCTTTGAGGTTGTTAAATTTTGTATTGCATGATATGCCCTGTGTATGTAAGAATTGCCGTCAATAAGATAGAGAGTCATAATTAAAGGGTAGTAAAATTTCTGCACCCTTTGAAACCACACCTGAGTTATCAATTGTACCGGGATTCAGTTCTTCTATCTGCTGCACATAATTTTCGCTTCCTAAAATTTTTTTAGATATGTCCGACACTTTTTCGCTACCAATTACTTTATAATAAATAAATTTTTTCGGCTCTTCCGTTTTTACTTTAATGATTGTTATGTCAATCCTTCTGTTTTTTGACATGCCCTCTTTTGTTGAATTTGATGCAACCGGATTAAATTCTCCATAGCCACGAACTTGAAGCCGTTTAATGTCCATTCCGTTTTTTATAAGTTGTTGGACAACATTCCAGCCCCTTTCAGCAGAAAGATACCAGTTGTCTTTGTGTTCACCACCGTGCAGTGGTGTTGAGTCGGAATGTCCTGCAACGATTACCGTCCCCTGATTGTTTTTCAGATAATCGGAAACATCAAGAAGAACGCCCTTGAAACTTTCAGAGACATCCGAACTCCCTTTCGGAAAAATAATATCCTGCGAAAATGTAACTTTTATTTTATCGGCGGTTAAAGATACTTTCCCGAATTTTTCAAGTTTTTTAACAAACATTTTGTCCTCGCTGATTTTCAGGACTCGTTGCTGAATAGTGGTCAAGGCAAAAAGAATAAGAAAAAATATCATCAGGTTCGTCATCATATCGCCGTACGGAACCGTCCACATATTGGGATCTAGTTCTACTGACTCGCCGAACCTTCTTCTGTAATGTATTGTTTTCTTTCTCATATAATACATGGAGATTAAGAAATTGCCGAGTAGGTTCGCCTCTGGCGAAGGAGATTAGGGAAAGTCAAAACCCTAATATCCTAATCTCTGTCATTTTAATTTCCTAATCTCTGTCTTTCTTTTCCCTGTACACTACATAAATCTCTATTCGCCTGTTTGATTTTTTATGTTCTGTGGTATCATTTGGATACAACGGGTGGTGTTCCCCATAGCCGGCAAGCACGAGTCGTTTTGGATCAATTCCTTTTTTTTGAAAGTATCGAACAACACTCCTCGCCCTATCAATAGAGAGTTCCCAGTTTGACGAATATCTCAGTTTTTTCTTTATTGGGGTGTCGTCTGTGTGGCCTTCAACTATCACGGTATAAGGTGCATCGGAAAGCCACTCTGACAGTTCGTCAAGCGGTTTCATTGCGGAAGGATTCAGTTCAGCCCGTCCAAGATTAAAAAGAACAGGTGTTTTAAAAATAATACAGATGCCCTGCAGGTCGGATTTTATTTTAAGTGCCTCGTCAAATTTATTCGGAACAATTTTTTCCGGAATAACAGCTTTTTCATTTTCTATATGTGGAATTATTATTTCTCTCGGGACAAATGTTTTTTGAATAGATGCTTGTGCTTCTATACGAGAATCAAACGACATTCTGGTTAATGCCCACAACATCATAAAAAAGAGCATTAGGTTTGTCATCATATCGCCGTAAATGGTTAACCATATCGGCATTCTTGAACGTTCTCCTCCGGAAGATTGAGAGTAACTGATTTTTTTCCTCATTGTTATTCGCTTCGCGAATACACAAATTACCACAAATCAACGACCAAATTACCGCAAATCAATATTTGCAGTAATTTGGATTTTAATTTGCGTTCATTCGCACTTTTTATCTCTTTCTTACTCGGTAGGCAAGATACGATTCAAGTTTTTTTCTTAGAATTAAAGGAATGTCTCCCGATTGTATTGACAGTATCCCCTCAATCACAACCTCTTTGGAAAGTATTTCCGCTTCCGAAAGTGCGTTGAGTTTTGAAGCAATCGGCAGGAAAATGAAGTTCGTGGAAAATATTCCGTAGAATGTCGTTGTAACTGCTATAGCCATTGATGCACCCATCGTTTTAGGATCAGCGAGATTTTTTAAAACCTGAACAACACCTATGAGGGTTCCAAGAAGACCGAAAATCGGGGCATATGTTCCCATCGTTCTGAAAACTGACGAATTCGCATTATGCCTTCTCCTGATAAATACAATTTCCGTTTCAAGATTATCTCTTATCAAGTCAGCAGGAAGTCCATCAATAAGCATCTGCAGTCCATCCATTAAAAATCTATCATCTATTTTTTGAATATCATCTTGCAAAGAATCTATTCCACTGCGTTTGGATTTTTCACAGAGCATAAGCATTGTACTTATGATAACTTCCGGTTGCTGACGGTATTTTTTGGGAAAGAAAATGAAAGTTGATGCCTTTAATGCTTGTTTGAGTTGACTATATGGCACGGAAATAAGCGTTGAAGCGAATGTCCCGCCGAAAACAAGTAGAGCGGAAATAGGACTGTAAAGCAAACTCACGATTCCACCGTGATGCATTACAGTATAAACGGCACCTGCACCCAATATAAAACCTATTATTGTTAAGAAATCCATGATAACGTCAGAGATTAAGAGATTAAGAGATTGCCGAGTAGGTTCGCCTCTGGCGAAGGAGATTAGGTTTTTCCCTAATCTCCCAATCTCCATTTTCCATTCTCTATTCTCTGCCTTTACATCTTTCTCTCCTTTTTCAGACGCTCTTTTATTTTTGCAATTCGTTCCTCTCTGCTTTGTATTTGAATTGGTTCCACTTCCCTCGGCTTCGGCTTCGCTGAAGGTTCTATTGGTTGAGATGTCGAAACGGACGGCGAATATAATTTGGGTTCAGGTTTGGGAACTTCCCCTTTAATTATAGTAATTCTTCCTTCATTCCTTAGTTTTCTCATCGTCATAACAATTCTTTTTTCTTCCTCACCAATTCTTATTTTCCCAACGGTCGTATCAAATTCAATTTCCTGTTTGAGCATCTCCGCTGCACCAGTCGGCAGTATTTTTAAAATTTTCTCTACGGTTTCGTTCTTCGCCGCTTTAAGTCCTATCGCCCACGAAGGAAGCGAAATCTCTCTGAAAATTACCCTCAAACTCATTGAGTCAATAAAATATAAGTCATCAATTGATAGAATTTGCAATTTTACCCGCTTGGCAAATTCCGGATCGCTAATTGATATTGCCGACAAAATATTTTCCGTGGTTTTTTTGTCGGAATGATCACACAACTCAACTATCTGTGCATCACCGCCAATGAGGTAATCAATTTTTTTCTCTAACTCTAACTCCATTATTTCAACATCGTCGGGCTCTAACTGTCGGACATTAGCAAGTTCTACCGCTACATTTGACTGCAAATCCGGTGGAAGTTGGGAGAGCACAAAAGATGCCCACTCATTTCTCATATAACTTAAAACCATCGCGGTTCTATCCGGCGATTCATCTTTTAATAAATATGCTAAATTGCGAAGATTCCTTTCGTTGATAAACGCAAACAGTTTAAGTTTTCCTGATTTTCCGTCCTCTGGTGCCACTGTAAGCGAACCAATTCCTCCGCCTTTATCAGTTGATGCAGCTTGATTTCGTGAGAAAAAACTGTCGGTTGACTGTTGAGATGCAGACTTAGACGACAGTGTTTTTAACAGGTGGCTAAGAAAAATACTAAAAGGACCAAACAGAAAAAATGCGAATAAAATTATTCCAAGAAGCCACACTACCGACGGGAATGTTATTACCATTTGCCACCATGTAATCTTTTTTTTGTAAAACTCCGTCTTTTCAATTATTAGTTGGTCACCACGAACAGTGTTGAAATCAACAAGCCCTGTTATTATTTTCCTTGCCTCTTCAATTACACTGTTCGATATATTTTTGTCAAATTTTGCTGTTATAATAATTTTTTTAACGAACTGCTTTAATATTTCTGTTTCCTTTTCCTGCGGCAAAACTATTACCTGTACCGGTGGTTGCGGCGCTTTTTCATCCCCCATAAGATTTCTTTTAGTCGGCACACCGGGAAGAATATATTCTTTTTGTATCTTTTTTGTTTCAGGATTCGTCAATTGTTCAATCTGCAATTTTTCCCGTGGCTTTGTTTTGGCGAGTTCCTCAATGAGCGGTTCAATTTTTATTATTATTATGAAATCCTGAGGATTTATAAATTTTGAAAGTGCATCCACTATCCTTTTTTCTACATTAGTTTCAAGCATCAGTTTTTCGCTGTCTATATTGTCGGCAGAAAAGCAGTTCATAGTTAATAGTTCATAGTTCATAGTTAAAACCAATAAAAACCACACCCATTTCGTTATGGATTTTCTCCGAACTCTCCAAGTAGGTTCGCCTGTGGCGAAGAACTCTGAACTCTGAACTAATTTCAGTATCTGATTAAATATATTATTCATCGTAATACAATCATACACAATATATTCTACTACACTCCCCGTAGTTTGTCAAGTACTTTTTTGTTTTTCCAAATTTTTTTATCCTGAGGTAAGCAGTGCTATGTTTTACCAAGTTTTGCCGTTTAGTCAAGAAACTGAATAGCCACGAAGGACACAAAAAACTTCTTCTTTTTTTGCCACAAAAATACAGATTTTTATTGTTTTAATTCGTTGAATTCGTGAAATTCGTGGCTGATGTTTTAAAAACTTCACTATACTTGGACAAACAAAATAAAAAAACCGGCATCATAATTTCCGATGCCGGTTTAATGGGCTATTATCAGGTCGCTCCTACGTGTAATAATTGTCGTTTTTCGGTTTTGTCATTCCCGAATGCCCTTGTCGGGAATCCATTTACCAACGATAAAACAATTTTCTGGATTCCTACTTGCGTGGGAATGACGAGATTTTTATCAATTGCGACACAGTCTGATATCGGGGCTTTGATACTGTGTCATAATCATCAAAAATGTAGTTGCTCTTACAGAGCCTACTTTTGGCCAATCTTGCTTGGCAATAGTAAATTTTATCATTTTACCATTTATTAGCCCGCCACAGGAGGGCAACTACTTTCTACTGTCTACGGAATTATCAACTCTTGTCCCGCAACAAGCGACCATTTATTGGAAAGTTTTTCTTTATTCGCCTCGTAAATTTTTCCCCAACCGGTTTTGTTGCCGTAAAATTTTTCGGATATTTTCTGCGGTGTATCACCTTTCTGCACAGTGTATTTTATAATCAGTGCTCTTTCACCCAATTTTTCTACCTTAAAAGCGCCCACTTCTTCTTTAAGAAATTCCCTTATCTGCTGATTGTTCGGCTCGTATTTCAGTGCGTCACGCCATATACTCCTCGCCTTTTCAAAATCACCAATTACCCAGTAAGCAGAGCCAAGACGCAGAAGAGCGAGAATATTGTCCTCTTCTAATTCCAAAACGATATTACAGTCGGCAATTGCCTGAACATATTGTCCATTGTAAATGTTTTCAAGTGCATGCTGGAGTTTATTGTTGACAAGTGCCAAACCTTGAATTGATTTTTCCTGGGATGCAACATCGGAATATTCCTTATTTATCAGTTCAAAAACCTGCTGCAAACTAATATCATCAGGATCAAGTTCCATAACATACCTTATAGCACTTAATGCGAGAACAGGATTGTTTTCAACGTATGCGGCTACACCTTTTCGTGTGATTTTTGCAATACGGATGGACTCACTTTTTTCTGGAATTATTGATGCAACCGGTTCAATTTTCTTTTTTAACGATTGTGCACCACGATGCTCCGGATTAAATTCAAGTGCCCTGTTTATATTTTCGGTTGCCTTTGAATACATTCCTTTTCTGTATGCATCTCGAACATTTTTCATCAGGATGGATGCCGCCATGCGGTCTTCATCCGTGATTATTCTAATGGGCGGTTTTGTTCCTTCATCCGTAGTTACTTTAGATGGTGATTTCGTTCCTTCAATTCCTTGTTTTTCATCCGATTCCATCGCCTCGTTCGGAAATTCCGGCTCTAATTTTTCCACATTCGGAACCGCCCCGAATAAAATGGAAATCGACACCTTGTGCGTTCCATAGACATCGTTTATTCCAACCAAGGGATAAAGAAACGCATAGTCAAGTTTGTAATTATTCTGATTAACGCCAAGTCCTAATGTCAGCCGTCTTAAATCAGAACTACCGAAAGTCAAGGATCCGCGAAGAGCAATAGTTTTTTCTAAAAAATATTTTTCAAAACCAGATGTTATATTTGTATCGTCGGATTTTGAAAGTATCTCTATTGACATGTTCGCCGTTTTCGGAGTGTACGCAAAACCGGTTCGGTATGCCTTCGGCACCCTGTCCGTTTCTGATAATCCGATGTCCGGCGAATTGGTATTTTGCATCGTAAATCCGAGATTGTATTTTGAATCGAGGCGGTAGAACACTCCGAAGTCAGACGAGAGTTTTGACTTACTTGTCCCTTGGGCAAAGGCGGTATCCGCGGTGCCAAGCGAGACACCGGAACCGTCTATTGCATTGTCGGTCCATTCGTCTGATCCATATTTATGAGAGAGCGACTTCAATGTTACGCCAAATCCTAATTTGGGCACAACTCTGAAACCGTAGGAAAATGAAATCATTCTTTCGGAATATAATTCCGATAAAGACAGGGAATAAACCCCAATCCCGGCTGTCCCGTATTTCCCGAAGGGATTGACATAAGAAATTATTGAATCGGTGATGTTTGAATTGTCGTCAAGTCCGAAATAAAGTCGTCCATATGAGGCAAGAAACTCGTTTTTATTAACCCTGTAAAGTCCTGCGGGATTGTAAAAAACGGCATTTGCGTCGTCGGAAATTGCGGTAAAAGCTCCACCTAATGCCGCAGATCGCACTCCGGGAGAAAAATCATCAAAGGCAGAGTGTAGGGCAGGGGGGGTATAGGGGATAGGGGATAGTAAAAGTAATAAAAAAACAATAATTTTTTTCATTTTATTTTCTCAATGCTTTCATAAGCGACGATAACATTTTCCCAATTTCTTGTTGCAATTTGCAAATTTTTATAAAATCTTCCTGACTAATATATCCTAAAAGGCAGGGTATAGGGGTTAGGGGTTGGTTAAAGTCATTGACTTTTCTATACCTTATACCCTGCCTTTATCATCTCGCCACCACTACTGTTCCATTGAACACTTTGCCTTCAACTTCTATCTGATAAATATAAATTCCGGACGAGACAACACTGCTGCCATCATCCTTACCATCCCATGTTATTTTCGGATTATAAGTGTCCGAATTATCAACTAGCATATCCGCAAGATATGAACCGTTTAATGTAATAATTTTTCCGCTGACATTTGAATCGTTAGGATTTTCATATGAAACGATTAAAACGTCGTTCATACCGGGGCTGGACGCGGGTGTAATAATTTTTGGTCGGACCTGTTCAATTTTAAAGTCGGCAGCGTAAAAGCAGTTCATAGTTAATAGTTCATAGTTCATAGTTAAAACCAATAAAAATCGTATCCATTTTGTTATGGATTTTCTCCAAACCCTGAACTCTGAACTCCGAACTGACTTTTTCATCTGGTGATTTTTCATATCCATTTCCCTAATCTCCTTCGCCAGAGGCGAACCTACTCGGCAATCTCCTAATCTCCTTCGCCAGAGGCGAACCTACTCGGTAATCTCCTAATCTCTGCCGTTTATATCGGTAGTTCCACTGTAAATGTTGCTCCCATTTTTTCTCCCTCGGATGAAACCAAAATTTTACCGTTATGTCGTTGAACTATACCATATGAAATTGCCAATCCTAATCCTGTACCCTTGCCAGGGTCTTTCGTCGTAAAAAAAGGCGTAAATATTTTTCCAAGATTTTCTTTTGATATCCCATTGCCGGTATCTTTAAAGGATGTTTCTATAAAGTTTTGTAGCGGTTGATGTAAATCAACCTTTTGCGAATTTACATTCGCCGCTACATCGCGGGATAGCAATCCCGCCGCTACCGTTATTGTCAACATTCCGCCGTTTTTCATTGACTGTATTGCGTTTGTAATTATATTAAGAAAAACCTGTTGAATGTGAGGAATTGAGAGCTGAACAACAGGAATATTTTCTCCGTAATTTTTTATCACGGTTATTTTTGAGGCAATTATATCAAACGAACATATATTTATTGATGCGTCAATAATTTTCGTAATATCAACCAATTCAAAGCGATAGTCCTTCTGCCTGGAAAAATCCAAAAGTCCTTTTGTGATTTTTCTGCATCTTTCCGCAGATTTTGTAATTTTTTCAACTATCTCTCTTAAAGGGTCAGGCAGAGAAAGTTTTTCAAGTATTATCTGCGACTGCCCCAAAACGCATGTCAAAGGGTTATTGAGTTCGTGTGCGATGCCTTCTGCAAGTTGACCCAACGAAGCCATTCTGTCCATCTGTATTATCTGCGTTTCCGATTTTTTTAAGTTCCTTGCCATTTTATTGAATGACTCGGCAAGTGCAGTTAGTTCGTTGTAACCGGATTTGCCTGAAGTAAGAATTATCTCGTAATTAAAATTGCCGGCGCCTATTTTTTCCGCACCCTCTTTCAATCTTGACAACGGCCGTGAAATTGTGCGAAACAGCACAACGGAAAGTACCGCCGCCAAAACTACTGCAACAATAGAAAGCCCGACCGATATTATTAAGTTTGCCCTTTCAAGTGAGGCAGAGTGTTTTTCCGTCTGATTAAACGCCTCGTTTTTTGAAAGATATATTTCGTTAATTTTATTTGATAATTTATTCAGGTAAGGCAAAATGTTTCTATCCACAGATGCAATCGCTTTTTCTCTTTTCCCGCTACCGGACATCGCTAAAATGCTTTTCCATTTTGAAATCAGGGTATTACATAAATCCGCCGTCTCTTGGAACCCGTTGTACTCCTTTTTATCCACTTTGAAATTGACAAGTTTCTTAAAATAATCGTCAGTTTTCTGTACCAACTCTTTTGTGTACTCTAAAAATCTGTTTTTTTCAGAGTCATCATTCAAAATGAGATAAAAATCAAAAGCGCTTGCAGATTTTTCAAGATAATACTGTATTTCGCGACACGACGCCATCAAAGAATAATTTTTAATCGACTGCCCTATATAATATCTCTGAACACTGCTCTGAAAAAATAACACTCCCGCTACCACTATTATAATGACAACCATCAAATTGAACGAGAAAATAAGACGGTTTTTTATAGTCATGTTAACACCAGAGATTGGGAAAATGGAGATTGGCCAAGTAGGTTCGCATATGGCGAAGAAATTAGGGAAAGTCAAAACCCTAATCTCCTAATATCCTAATCTCCGCCCATCAATTCTTTCTCTGCTTCACTTACATCTACTCCTTTGCCCTTATATTTTTTTATGATTTTAATCAGAAGCGATTTCAAGTCCTGCTTCGTTGAACCTCTTGCTTTCAATCGTTTGTAATATAAAATTGAGGAATTATAATCGGTTATTGTCGTTTGCTGAATTTTCAACACATCTGCTTTTTCTTTCAAGGCACTGGAAATATCAATGCCGCTATTCTCGTATTTTTTTGCGATTTTGTCAAGTAAAAAAAGTCGTTCCGGAATTTCCGCACCAATGGACACCTGTTTCTGGTAATTGAGCATTGAGTCCTTAAACGATTTTTCAAGTTCGTCTTTTTTCTTTATTTTTTCCATTTCGGTTTCTTGAACAGTAAACATTTTTTGAAGTTTTTTTGATTCTTCCTGGTCTTTTTGCGATTCTTTAAGTTTCTCCACTGACCTGACCGCATCCAAAATCGCTTTTTTCTCCGCCTCCTCCGCTTTAAGTTTTGCCTCTCTTTCCGTTAGTAAATCATATTCTTCTTTTGAAATTTTTTGCTTTCCGAATTTTATATTAAGTGCAATTTTGTGAGTTCCGAGTGTATCTTTTATTCCAGACAACGGCCACAAAAATGCATAATCAAACGAAAAATTGTCAAACCGCAGTGACGAGCCAACTGATATTGTTCTAAAGCGACGGCTTCCAAGTGACATTCCGCCTCGTATAGCGATATTTTTTCGAGAGAACCATTTTTCTGCACCTGTTAGAAAGTTCATATCGCGCTGTTTATTTACCGTCTCAAAAGAAAACAGATAGCCATCGCTTTTGTAAGCAAAACCACCGCTGTAGACAGCAGAAAGTTCGTCTACATTTGTCAGTCCGATATCCGGCTGTGTTATATTCTTTGCCGAAACACCAATTGAGATATTTCTTGAATACGAATAATATACTCCAACATCTCCTGTTATCACAGACGATTTTTTACCATTATCAAAAACTGGGTCGCCGGCAACGCCCTCCTTGTCCAATCTTGTTTCTAAACCGGTTTGATTTATGGCACATTCTGTATATTGGTCAGAACCAAATTTTTTCGAAAGATTTTTCACCGTCACACCCGCCGACACATATTTGTCAAGCGGATAAGCGTAAGAAAGAGCGATTGATGTCTCATCATACAAATTATACAGCGACAAGTTGTACCACGAAATCCCAGCCGTGCCGTATTTGTCAGTCGGATGAGCATATCCAATGAAAGATGAGCCAATGGCGGAATCGTCGTCAAGTCCGATGAATAGCCGCCCGTAATTTGATGTGAACTCGGATTTTTTCAAATTGGATATTCCCGCGGGATTATAAAACAGAGCGTTTGCATCGTCGGCAACTGCTGTAAAAGCACCGCCCAAGCCCTGAGGTCTGGCACCGATACTCAACTCATCAAAAGCAGGGTATAGGGTATAGGGGATAGGGAATAGTAAAAGTAATAAAAAAACAATATTTTTTTTCATTTTGTAGTCGCCGATTTATCGGCGCCGTGTCGTTTCCGATTTACCAGCATTTTTTGCATTCCCATAAATTTCATTTGGGTCTATTTTTTCTTTCAACTTCACAAAAATCTACTTTAATACCACTGGTGATATTTTCTATCTGATGAACATTTTTCAAGATTATTTCTTTTATTGCCGATAAATCGGCAACTACTTGGGCCGATAAATCGGCAACTACTTGGGCCGATAAATCGGCAACTACTTGGGCCGATAAATCGGCAACTACTTGGGCCGATAAATCGGCAACTACACATAGATCCCGAATCAAGTTCGGGATGACGCTTCGCGTCACTTTGCCACAACTACCGTGCCATTGAACACTTTGCTATCCGCCTCAATCTGATAAATATAAATTCCAGACGAAGCAACTTTTCCGTCGCCGTTTTTGCCGTCCCATTTTAATGAATACTCGGTGTCGCCCCTTGACATATCAGAAATAAATGCACCATTGATATCAAAAATCTTACCCGTTATACCGGTATCCTTCCCTACATACATAAAGTGAACAACATCATTCCATCCGTCGCCATTTGGAGTAAATATTCTCGGATAAACATTTGCTAATGCAAATCTGGTTGCTTTCAATGACTCACGCAACTGATATTTTCCGCCCTTTTTTGCTTTCAATGAAACAGTTTGCTTCTGGATGTTGACATCGCCACCGACTTTCACCCACTCAATACCGTTGAACCAGAACAGTGAAAGATTATCAGCCGCCTGATTAGCAGGAATAGATACGAAAGACGGTGCCCCAACAATTCCACCGAAAACATTGTAGGAAATTTTGACATTCGCCAATGACCTCGTGAACATAAGCCCTGGCACAACCTCTTCGGTCCCTGCTTTTTTCGGCAGGAATGTAAATGACCTGATGGTCTTACCAGTTTCTTCCGATGTCAGACGAACCACATCAAAGTAAATATTGTCGCCAAATGAGTTGGTTTCTTCGTAAAGCATTCCTAAAATTGGTAGCGGAACCGATATTGATGTCTTCAAGTCGTTCATATCGTAGAATGTGACATTCATATCAACCGACGAGTCAACCCTTGCCGACGGTCTGGATACATTAGACGATAAATCGTGTGTTGTGAGCCACCAATAATATGATAGCCCACCGGCGTAGGTCGTCGTGGATATAACATCTATCGGTAATGTACATACTGTTGTCACAGGACCGCCAATTTCCGTTGAGCGATACAAGGTATAATGTGAGAGGTCTGATGCGATTGCACCATCGGTTGACTTCGTCACTTTATCCCATGAAATCGTGAAGTAATTTCTGTCCGACGATATAGCAGTTCTCAATCCTCTCGGTTCTCTCGGCGACAGCGTTTCAGTTGCAGATAGTGCAACTGCTGCAACTGTAGATGCCAGGACATTCACAGAAGCAACATCAGCGGTTGAATTCCAGACAGATAAAAATTCAGCATTATCCCTTGCTTTTATAGCAAACCAGTACATAGCACCAGGTGTCAGATTCTGAACAAGATATTTTTGTTGAGAAAGTGGAACTACATTATTAGTAGATATTGAAATTTGCGTGCCGGTTACATCAAAATTGCTCTTTGTAATTATTTCTTGTGCATATTTGATTATGAAATATCCTGTTAGATTGCCTGTATTCCCATTATCACCAGGCGAAGTCCATTGAAGATTTATTTCACCACTATGGCTTCCCGTAAGCGCAGTTAAGTCGGAAATCCCGGCAGGTGGCATAATGTCATCTCGGACAGTAGCAGATGAAATGTTGAAATTTTGTGACCACAAATATCCTGAATCCTGCGCCCTTATCGCAATATAGACCACTTTACCTTGATACCAAGAACCATTTGTAAACTGAGAGTCATCAAATATTAATACAGCGGATTCTGATTGGCCGGGTGCTTTATTCGGAAGTTGATTGAGATTCGGAAGATCCGTATTTGCCTGATTCCACCAAGCAGTTGTATCATTTGCTAAATCAGGAAGTGAATTTGTTGAATATCGGACACGATAAGGGTAATCTAAAATTAATGTACCAAGTTGTGGTGCCGGATCTTCTGCTGCGGTCGTCCATTCAACTTTCACCTCGCCCATACCGACACCCATAGATGCTACCAAATCCGTCACCGATGTCGGCGGACCAAAGTTCGGTCGGACCGTCATTTGTACGGAATCGGGATTGGCAGGATAAAGTGCGAAGTGTAAAGTGTAAAGTAAAAACAGAGACAGAACCGTCCTCTGCCATTTTTTGATGGTTTTTTGTTGCATCAGTATCTGGTTAAATAATTTAACCATAATTTTTAATTTTTAATTGAATCAACACCGGGCGGGCACAGAGTCAACAATGTTCTTCCCCCGAAGAATGATTGAAGGACATCCGTGCCCGCCCGGAAAGGGACAGTAACAAGTGAAAAGAAATAGCGGGTGAGCAGAAGCCACATTCCTTCCCCCGAAGAAACTGGGGACTTTCGTGCCCACCCGCAAAAATGGAAACAAATGGGCGGACAAACAAAAGTTTTCTTCCCCCGAAGAAAGGACTTTCGTGCCCGCCCGTTTGTTCCCACTGAGTATATTGTAGTTGCAGACCTTGGTCTGCGTGTATTGTAAAAAAGGGCTGGTAAGCACCAACAAATTTCTTCCCCCGAAGAATTTTTGAAGGACATCCGTACCAGCCCTGTAAAGGCAGTAAATAGTGAATAGTGAACGGCAAAGTCAAAAAACTATCTAATTTTATAAAACAAAAAACCTCTGTTTTTAAAACAGAGGTAAAAATTTCATCAATATTATAAATGATTAAATTGTAGCGGTTAATGTAAATCAACGATTTTAGCGAATTTATATTCGCCGCTACCAACCCTACATATGTATCACAGGCAGGCACGGAAGTCCTCCATCCCGATTTTCATCGGGAAGTACATTTCTTCGGGGGAAGAATTTTTTTTATTTGTTTAACCAGTTCCTTTGTATCACGAATAACACACCACGAATTTTATCACGAATGCCCACGAATAAATCAGTGCCCTTATTCGTGTTAATTCGCGATATTTACCTTCATTCGCGTTTATTCGTGTCCCAAAGGACTAGGCAAAACAAACTTTGATGAACTCCAACCTACCCACCTGTTAGCGACAGTTGGAAGTGAGAAGATAGAAGTTACTTCTATCTTCTATCTTCTATCTTACTTTCTGATGAGCAGACCAAATCCACCGACTCACCCCGCACATTCCTACAAACGCGGGGGCTTCTTGACCACAACGGTTCACAGTTCTCACCCTTCGCAACACCAACCCCGGAACCGTCCTGAAACATCAACTTACACTATCTTACTGATTAATCAGTCACACAGTTCCGCATAAATGGACAGTGTAATTGAAAACTCTCCTGTACTTGTAGATGATGTTGGAGCTTGAATTATAGCCCACAGGATTTTTCCCTGACCCGATGCAATATCCTCGCCGCCCGATAATGGTAGCTCTGTTGCAGCGTCATCATTGATGAGAGTATATGTTGGTTCAACCGCACCCCAACCCCAGTTAAATCCAACTCCTAAGTTGTACACGTTAGCAGCCACAACACCAGTATCCAGTTCCCATGGAGTTCCGCCACTGGTAGCATCATTAGCCTTTGCCGTAAAATCACAAGTAACATTCCCATCATTAGTTGTAGAGGAAACGCTCATTGATACAGCAGCCCCGTTTATATTCACACCAGTAAATATATTTTTAATAGCAACATCAGTACTAATATTTACTGAATATGTAACACCAGGTGTAACACACAGAAGACAGATATCCGGGTTGATTGCATGCGCAACACCTGCCATCATTCCAAAAACTAACAACAAACCTAAAAACTTTTTCATTTTTCTCACCTCCCTTTTTTGTAAAATTTTTTCCCAGCCACATTCCAAGTTTAAGACCAACTTCAAAATCGTACTCATAAAAACACCACCCCCTGTTTATTAGTGATTAGTGATTAGTGATTAGTGATTAACCGACTACTCCTTGCAATGACACCATCTCGTTCCATTAAAATAGGATGATACAGAAGCGTAACGATACAACCAAAGTTAAAGTTAAAGTATGCTTCCTACTTCCGCTATGTAGTATAATACAAGAAGTGCATCTTGTCAAGTATTTTTTTCATTTTAGAATTTTTTTTGTAGCGAGGTGAGATTGGCCATCCCGCAATTCGTCGCCCTAGCAATGCGACCGCAACAAATGCGACCGCAACAGTAGCAAGGAACGGGTATATTCCAAGCACTAAAATATTTTGGTTTTCTCCGGGTCAAGTTTCAATAAAAACTCATCGCAGGGTATGCATAATATTCCATTTTTCATTATACGTTCTTTACCGCGGTAAAGAAAATAGGCAGTACTTTCGGGATAATCTTCCTTGAAACTTTTTAATGGTCGCAAATCTTCCAAGCGTATTCTTGATGTATTTTTAACTTCTATCGCCCAAAATACTTTTTCTCCGTAAACTACAAAATCAACCTCCGAACCTGATGCTGTCCGCCAGAAATTAACTTTATTTTTTTCTCCGCTGTATGAATTCCAGGATATAAGATGCTGTGCAACCAATCCTTCAAGTGCGCTTCCACCGATTTCTTCGGATTTATCTAAAGGACCCGACGGACGAAGCGAACGGTAAACTCCCGCATCAAAAAAATAAAATTTCGGGTGAGAAACAACGGCTCTTTTTGCGCGTTTTTCAAATACGGGCAGACGAAATGCTAATAACAAATCTTCAAGAATCGCTATGTATCCCTCAACCACTTTTCTTTCAACTTCACAATCACGGGCAACATTGGTTATATTAAGTACTGAGCCATGCGAAAAACTCACTGCTTCTAAAAACCTTGAAAAATTTCCGATGTTCCTTACTAAACCTTCCGCCTGCACTTCTTCCCTTACATACAAAGACGCATATGTCCTCAAAACATCTTCGGGATTTTGAGCCGACACCACGAGAGGTAACAAACCCTGATTCAAAGCATTGTTTATATTGAATTTTTCCCCTAATTCCGCTGCCATAAACGGATGCATCGTTTTTTTTATAACTCTTCCAGCGAGCAAATCAACACCGGTTTTTTTAAGTTTACGCGAACTTGAACCTGTCAGGATAAACTGTTTATGAACTTTCTTTTCTATAAGCAAATGAATAACGTTCAATAGTTCGGGTAATCTTTGAATTTCATCTATAACAACCGTTTTTTTGTCGGGGTGGGCAAGGACAATTTCACGCAGACGCTCAGGGTAAGCACCATATAAACGGAAAACATCGGGCTCAAGTAAATCTACCCAAATAGCGTCAGGATAGTTTTGTTTCAGATATGTGGTTTTACCTGTACCTCGCGGGCCGAAAAGAAAGAAATTGTATTTTTGCGGCACAAAAATTCTTGGTATTATAGTTTCCATATTCAGTCCATATTTGGAATTACTGTTTCCGAAATAACAATAACATATTATTCATTTTTTGTCAAGATGTTGGTTGGGACCCAAACCCAAACCATATATTTTGGTTTATACTATGGTGCGGTTGTTACATACAACTTTGAAAACACTTCCACGGGCACATCACCAGGTACTTCTGCTTTTATCACAAACACGAATTTTTTGTTCCTGTATTTTTCTTCGTTCGGAATTTTAATGTAAAGATACAATTTTTTTATTGATTCACCCCTAAGTGTAAGTTTTTTAGGTTTTATTTCCAAAAAATTAGTGTCCCCAATTGCATATTCACCGGTATTACCAAGCACTACCTTATCTGCTGATATATTCATATTCAACATTACTGACTCAGTTGCCCTATTTATAAGGTGAAGTCCTATCCCGCGTTCTTTTCTGATATCAATTTTTTTGCCAAGTTCAACGGGTTCTTTTATGTTAATATTTACAGGCGTAAGTTCAAAATCTAAAGTCATCATTTTTTTTCTCTTCTTTTCTTCCTTGAGATATTTTGGACCCATAGTTCCAACTGAGAATCTAATTCTGGTCCTGGTGCCTGTTGATGTCGTGAATGCTCCTGCCGGTGCAGGATAGGAAATAGCGGAAGCACTGATATATGCCTGAAAATGTCTGCCCATTAGTTTTGAGTCATTCGGAATAGTGATGATCACATCGGATGAACCCTTTTCATATGGTCCCAATCTATATCTGTTTGGAACAACTTTTATCCATTCAGCATTAATGATTTGTTCATATTCTGGTTTTAATTTTTTGCCGGGTTCATCTACTTCAAGAACAACATCGATTGTTTGTTGGCCATTGTTTGTTATTATCATTGGACAATTTTTTAAGGTTCTAAGATTATAACTTTCACCTATTTGTAAATTTTCAAGCACAACATCAATAAATGTCGTAGAAATACCAGCGTGAAGACAGGAAGTAGAAAGTAGAAAGTAGAAAGTAATATTAGTTTTTTTCATTTTTTGTCATCTCCTCTCGTTCATTTTGTCAATACAAGCAAGAAAATTTCGTTTTGCTTCCGCATATTCAGGATTTATGCAAATCGCTTTTTTGTATTGCTCAATTGCTTCTTCACAATTTTTTTTTAAAAAATATGCCGTGCCTAACAGATTATAAATTTTTTCATCTGTTGGAGTTAGAAGCAACATCTTTTTACAGGTTCTTATCGTTTCATCATACTGACCGGTTTTTAGACAAACATAGCAAAATAAAAACTGTGCATTAGGATATATTTGTCTTCGCTTAAAGGTCTGTTGTAAAAATTTTAATGCCATTGAGTAATTCCCTTTTTCAACTTCTAATTGCGCAAGTCCGAAAAACGGTTCTGCATATCTATCTGATTTTTTTATCGCCATTTGGTAGCACATTTCAGCATCGTTATATTTTTTTTGTATCATAAAAACCGCACCAATGCCGATATATGCTTCCGGAAAGTCCGGGTCAAGTTTCAGAACTTCGGCATAATAACTCTGCGCATTTTTGTATTGCTCGGTAAAAAAGAAGAAATTTGCATATGAAAGGAGTGTCTTCTGTTTGTCGTATTTTGAGTATGTGCCTAACCTCAGTTCACTCCCAGGAATTTCAGTGTTATGGATTCTTGTAGGCACGAATTTATTCGTGCTGTTTTGCACGGTTGAAGCCGTGCCTACATATTGGTTTCTCTTAATGAAAACAACGCCTCCTTCGTCAAAATAAGCAAGTTCCCATTTTTTATTTTTGTAAAGATGTTTTATTATATTTTTTGAATGCGGCGACAACGGGTGCAAAAGCACATAATCAATTTTGTATTTGTCGGCAATTCTCTGCCAATAGACATCAGGATTATCTATTACGCTTTTATATTCGGCAAGAAATTCCTCTCCATAAATCTCCATTTTGCCGTCAACAAAGCATTTTCTTTCAGGCCAGCAATTCCAAATAAAATAACCACCCATGAGAGCATCGTTGAAAATATTCCCATTGATATTATTTCTTTTTATGAAATCAACCGCGCCAATTGGGAAAAACATATCAATCTTTCCAATCCCAAACTGTTGCATTGCCATTTCCTGTCTGAAATATTTGTTTGTAACAACACCCTGTGCAATAAGAATATTTACAACAATCAAAAATGCTAAATAGCAATTCTCAAAAATTTTCAAAGTTTTTATATCAACAGGTATTTTCAATTCTTTTATCTCGTTAAAATTAAGAATTGCTATCAGCGAACCTACAAAAGCAAAAAACACGGTGTTTCTGACGGTTGTCCAACTGATATACAAGAAAATGAGATAAACAAAAAATCTTGAGAAATTGAATTTTTTGCTTACCCTATTAGAGATATGGTGTAATTCATCTCTAACAGGGCGAGCAAAGAAACTTACTGCTGAAATTAAAATCAGCAAAAAATATGATGATTTGCCGTATCTCCCCATTTCGGCAAACAGCGTAGGTGTTAGTTCTGAAACGCTTTTCATATAAGGTGATGCTTTGCTTCCAATTTCGGTAAAAAGTAAAAATGGATAAGCGGCAAGTTTATATCCGTAGGGATTTATGAAACATGCTAATATACATGCTAATATACATAAAATGCCCAATAATAAAATTTGTCTTACAAGTTGTTTTTTGCATATCAATTCACCAATAAAATAACAGCCAATAATTATTGGACCAAAAATAAAAAAACCATGTGTGTTCGTCCATAAAATCTGAACTATCGGCAAAAAATATAATTTTTTTCTACTTTCAAGAATCAGTACAAAAAGCACGGCGAATAGATACGAAAACATTTCGGGCCTGTATAAAAATCTGTGGTTTGAGATGAGTAATGTGAGAAAAATACAGGTAGCAGAAACATAAAAGAGATTGCTTTGCTCCGATAAAATTGGGACTCGCAACATCCCAACTCGGAACAGTACATAGAAAATTGCACCGATTACTAATAACTGATATATAAACAATCCGAAAAATCCCATTGTGCTGTAAAACAAATAAAGAAACACCTGGTACAACCAATGAGAATCAACATATTCACGATGTGCTGCTGTATATGAAAACGGATCAAGTTGCGGCACCTTAAAATTATTCAAAATATATCTACCTGAAGAAAGGTGCAACCATACATCAAATTCTTCAACTTTTACGATGAGAAAAAGTAAAATAAGCACGACTGTTAATGCAATTACAAGATATTTGAAAATTTTTTGCACATTCATAGTTTTTTCCCAGTTATCTGTGAAATTATAAATTTTGCTCTTTCGTAATTTGGGTCAAGTTTAAGTGTTGTTTCCATCTCGTTTAATGCCATGCCATATTCATAGGTCAAAAAATAGATGTAGCCGATGTTGAAATGGATATCTGCGGAGTCGGACTTAATTCTTACTGCTCTTTTGAGATATTTTAATGACTTGTCCAACTCGCCTTTTTGTCCATAAATAATACCAAGTGCATTTAACGGAATGTAGTCGTCGGGATTTACATCAACGGATTTTTCGTAATATTTTTCTGTTTTATAGACGTCCTCTTGCACTTCGGAAATTTCAGCAAGATGCGCATATGCAACCGATGAAAGCGGATAAATTTCTATTGCCTTATTAAAGTTTTCTATTGCCTTTTGATATTGCTTTTTTATTTTATAAATTATACCAAGGTTCAAAAACGGTGCCTTGTGTATTGTGTATTTTTTTTCAGCAACCATTTTTTCATATAAAACAAATGCTTTATCATAATCTCCTGAATCCTGATAAATTGATGCAAGAGCAAAGTTATTGTCTAAATAGTCGGGGTCAATAGCAATTGCTTTATTCACAAACTCCAACGCTTTTTTATAATCGCCACCTTTTTTATACATCGCAACCATGTTTAAGTTTGCACCTGGGCTTGTTGGATTTTGTGATAATGTTTTTGAATAGAATGTAATTTCGTCTTTCCAATCACGGTTGCGGATAGTCGTTATGGCAGAAAAAAATATGATAACGCAACCAGCAATACCGTATTTTAAGGTAACCGCAGATTTCGCTTCTGTAGAGGAGGCGACCATAAATGGTCGCACTACATTAAAACCTGAATAAATGGTCGCACTACATTTTTCAAACAATAACACCAACAAAACACACATTCCAATAATTGGCAGATACAAATACCTTTCGGCGACGATGTTTTGCATTGGGACTATATTTGATGTCGGAATAAATGTTATAGCAGAAAAGATTAGCCAAAAAAAAGTATCGGGACGGTTCTCATTCTTTTTTGATTTTTTATAGGTGTAAATTGAAATTATTGCAAAAATTATTATTGCCAAAAAACCCAAAACTACACTTGTCTCAAAAAAACTGTGTGGAACTGTTATTTTGTGTTCAACACTTAAATTGAAAGGAAAGAAAATCAAACCAAAATATACCGGAATTGCTTTCAGCATCACAAAAATGTTTGTGATAAAACTGTCAACTGGATATTTTATCATTGTTTCTGCGGGGTGGCGGAACAGAAAAAATCGGACAATTAGATAAAAAATAGTAACTGCTAAAAATGGCAAGTATTTTTTTAGACATTTTGCACGGTCAAAGACCGTGCCTACATGTCCGGTAAGTAGGCACGAACTGTGTTCGTGCTGATATCTTGCACGGTCAAAGACCGTGCCTACATTTTTCGCAGTTACATTCCGCATCAAATCATACAAAATCATTATAGCGGGAAGGGTTATTGCTGTTTCTTTACAAAAAACGGAAAGGAAAAAGGAGGCAACAGAAAAAATGTATAGATTGCTTCGGCTTCGCCTCGCAATAACATCATTTTCCGCCGTCATTGTGAGAGTCGATTTGTCGGCTCGTGACAATCTCTCTTTTGATTTTATATAACAGAAAAATGATAGCAGAAAAAATATTGTTGAAAGTTGGGTCTCAACAAAAGAAACCATGTGAACGACTTCGGTATTCACGGGATGAACAACAAAAAAAAGCGCACTTAAAAATGCAATAAAATTATTTTTCAAAAGATACAAAATTAGAAAGTATAATAAAATTCCATTTGCGATATGAAGAAAAATATTTGTAAGACGATGACCGATTGGGTTTGTTCCCCAGATTTTGTAATTAGCGATGTGAATTAGGAATGGTAACGGTCGGTATGTAAAGTCCTGTGTGTATTTGAAATAATTTTTCGGCGAGAAAAATACCCAAGTGTTTTCAAATTTCTTTATGAAATTTCCGTTTTGGATAAAAAGTCCGTCGTCCCAAACAAACGGATTTTTCAGCGTGTTTGAATAGAGTAAAAAACCTGATAGGATTAAAATTAAAATTGAGATTGAGATGTGTTTTTTTTTCACCAGAATAGAAATCTTTTTTTCTTTTTTTCTATTGAAAATCTTACTCTTGAAAGAAGCGATGGCACTATAGATATACCACCTTTTTTTCCCGACGGATAACCGCAAATTTCAAGGTTGAACTGAAAGATTTTTTCACGCAGTTTTTTATCTTTTGGTATTTTTATTATAACATCTGAAATCCCTGTCTCTCCCGGAAGAACGGTATATTTCTGTGGTAAAATGGTTACCCATTTTTCAGTCGGGAGCGGCTTTGCGTTTGGCTTTAAGTTGTCTTTCTGCGGAATTTGAACATCTATAACGATGTCCATATTTTTTTTGCTTTTGTTTGTCACTTTCAAAGGGAGACCACGCGAAATGCGAAGATTGTATTCCGTATTTATTGACAAATTTTCAATAAAAACATCAGCGTAATTGGTCGAAAGTCCTGCAGCATACAATCTCACTGAAATCAAAATAAACAAAATTATGTAGCAGTAGTATCCGATACTTAAGTATCTGCTACTATCATTCAGATTATTCATAATAAAATTTTGTCTATTGGTATTTGTATTTTTTCTCGTTCCTTGCCAAAATACTGATGGTAACTTGAAAATTCGTATTCATCTTGTAATTTAACCAATTCTATTTTTATAGGATTGTAATGAATATATTTAAGTTTTTCAATAAAATCTTTTTCGTTTCTTACAACCGACTCATAGTATTCCTTCTGCCATACCAGTAGATATAAGTGTCCTGCGGGATGTTTTACATAATTTTGGTAGCCAATACTTAAGTATCGACTACGGTTACTTTCCTCCGTCCCTGTTTACGGCGATTCGGCGCGGATGTATAATTTTATTTCCTGCGACGTGCCAGTTCCCGATGATGTTGGCATATCCAATCGAAGCCAGAGGTTTTTCGTGTTGCCGGTTGACGGATAAGGAGGAACACTCACACCTGTTTGTGAACCATCAACCGAATATCTGTCAGCCCCCGATGTTCTATATTCATTGTCCGCTACGATGTCGTTATTTGCCACCCCGGGTTCTGAAAAATCAGCCATCGCAGGTTGCAAAGAATGAAACACCGCTCTCAAAAGATAATTATTATAGCCAGAAGATGTCTCTATGCTATACCACGGGCTTCCAAGTGTATTTGTTCCGCATTTTAGGGCGAATGTTTCGGGTATATTGCCGGTATTTTGAACCTGTATTGAAGAAACGCCAACGGATGCAATTGTCTGGGTTGATGCGCCAATGGCAACTTCGCCAAAACTGTATTGCGATATAAGAATGTCCACACTTAACTCTGTCTCAAAACCAAGTTTCGCGGTAAGTAAATCAATAGCAAGTGTCGTTGAAATGACAACAGATGCAACTCCAAGTTTGTTTTCACTCCATACTTGCCACCAGTAAGTTGTTGGACTGGTTAATGTAGGCCACTGATAGCCCGTAGTTCCCTGTGTCAGTAATCCGGATTGACAATTCACAACATAGCCCTTCGTCCAGTCGGCAGAATTACCTGATGTTACAGAAGAGACCTGCAAATAAAACCGTACAGTGTTGTTTGGATTTGGGGTTGATAGTGTAAATGACGAAATTATCAGATTTGATTTCGTCCAGAACATTGATGTCAAAGCAGTACCATTTCTATCCAACTGCGTCAGCCCTGTCGGCGCATTAGGAGGAAACACCCAATTCTCATTTATATTACCTGAATTTGCTGAATCCTGGCATTTCACGGGGAACAAGTTTGCATCAGAATCCTTGACATCAATATAATTAACCGTTTGTGTGGAATAAAATGTTACGGCCCATTTACCGCCGGTAGTTGTTGAACGAAGTTTTACGGTATTCCCCGATAACCCCTCCATCGTAAATGTGGTCGTAATCCATTGGGTTGTTCCCTGTGTGAATTGCAGTTCTTTTCCTGCTGTCACACAACTTAAACAGTAAAATGTTGTCTGCCCTGTAAATGTGCTTATGGTTGTTGTGTAAAATGTTACGGTTGATGTCCCACAATCAAACTTACCTGCTACATCTTTTTCCCATCGCTCACCGACTTTTATCTCGCTTTTTCCCGCTTCAAGAGTTCCATTGATTGTTACCGTTCCTGTTACTTCAAATGTGGTGTAATTATCAGTTGAAAGTGTAAATGTGGAACCCGCCTCAACAGTAAAGTTCACTGGTGATGCGTAAACGGCAGTGTAAAGTGTAAGGTGTAAAGTAACAAGTGCGAGGCAACTGGCAGTGTAAAGCGTAAAGAAAAAGTAGGTTCTTAAAAATAATTTCATATAGTTTGTTGAATCGTTTTGTAGCGTCCAACCTGTAGCGTCCCGATCCATCGGGACGAGCCATTTTTCGTCCCATTAAAATGGGACGCTACATTCATCATTCATCATTCACTATTCGCCGTTTGTCTTTTTTGTGATTTTCCTCCGTCCCCATTTTTTCCTTTTAGTTCACTTTTCTATATCTTAAAACACTTCCTGCTTTAATAACTGCCTGCGAGGCAGCATTTTCCGTTGCAAATCTTAGTATAGATGTTCCCGCAGTTGCGCCATTTCGTAAAATTCCATCCATTCTCGCATAATTATTGCCAGATACAGCATCTGAACCTACTGCACCTGAATTATAGGCGTTAAATTCTTTAACGCCTGCACCCCCCGGCGATAGATACCATACATTCACCAACTATTGCCATATGAGAAGCGGGACCGTTCACTGCCAAAGTGATTCCTCTGTTAGTCGCACCGGTCGTGTAAATAAGAGATACTTCAAAAATATAATCCTTATTCGCAAGAATGGAAAAAGATAATCCGGTAGCATCAATAAGGGATTCTGAAGTTGTTGAAATATCGCTTGTTATTCTGACTATCCGCTCATTTTCGTCAAATTCTTGGGGTCTATTCTGCGTTTCAGTCCAAGTCCCAACAAAAGCAGGACTCGTTATCAGAATAACGAAACAACAGCATATAAAAATTATTTTTTTCATAAAATACTTTCCCCCTAATCTATCCTTTGCCAATTTGCTCCATCTGATTGAATTATTATTCTACCCCACTGTGCTGATAGCGATGCAGTCGTTGTTCCATCAATTGTTTCCGTCCCAGCACCGTCAACAGTAACCGCATTAACCGAACTGTCAATCTTTTTGATTGTGTATATTCTGCCCGTAATTCCTACCGCCGTTGGTAAATTAACCGTAAATGCAGCAGCAGTTGCATCACAAAGAATAGTGTAGTCAGTACCATTTGCTGTGTATATTGCTGTTTTGGTTACAACTGGCAAGGCAAAACTACCTGCAACTTGAAACTTCGAATTCGGCACCGTCGTCCCGATACCGATGTTGCCGATTATATCAACAACCATTAGACCAGTGCCTGCCGCATTATCAAACCGCAGAAAATTGCCTGTCGGGGAAACATCAGTATATCGCTTAGCATAGAAAACGGTATCACCGTTTGCAATTTGGCGAATGTCAAGGTTGCCAAACATAGAAGAATCAATTATGTCTGGTTCAGTTCCTGTAAAAACATTAATCCCTAATCTTCCGCCTTGGGT
Organism: Elusimicrobiota bacterium; assembly: GCA_043802785.1. GTDB lineage: Bacteria > Elusimicrobiota > UBA8919 > UBA8919 > UBA8919 > JAZDKR01. The sequence continues at coordinate 799 of JAZDKR010000034.1, read as the reverse complement.
AAATCCAAACCTACCAATTGGTGTGCTACCGTTTTCATTCCAAGCGAATCCAAGTCCGTTATAGTGATAAATGTACCAATTCCCTTTTTCATTGGTATTTCCATAAAACCTTATTCTTGCCGGACCATAACCACTATTCGGCCTCAGATAAAGCGTAGGATAATTACCACGAATATCTAGTTCCGCTTGCGGATCCGTCGTCCCGATGCCGACATTGCCGGCAGATGTTACTACAAATGTCGCCCCCGCCACATCGTATATGTGAAACTTTGCTGCTGGCGCCGTCGTCCCGATACCGACATTGCCCGCTAATTCGGTAATGACGGAATCCCCAATAGTCACACTATCATTGATAAATTTAGCAATTTTCCCCGCAGTACCACCCCCTCCAATACTTCCAGATCCTGCCGCAGAGCTCTGAACACTGCCATTTTGAAAAATAATGCCCCTTGAACCCGTGGTTGTTGATATACGAATATCCCCATCCACTATTGTTAACTTACTCAACGGCACCGCTGTCCCGATGCCGACATTGCCGGGTGTTGATACTACCATACTGTAAGCTGTACTTGTTCCGACCGCCAAATTATATGTTTGAGTATCCGAACCCCTTACATCTAACTTCGCACCTGGCACCGCTGTCCCGATGCCGACATTACCAGATATGATGAAAACATTAGTTGATATTGTTAATCCGCCTACATTTCCACTTACAGTTATTGAATCCACCAATAATGTATAACCTTCCCTTATTTTAACGCTATCGGTAGTGTTGTTAACACAGAATGCACCAATAGCA
>JAZDKR010000033.1:0-44550 GCA_043802785.1 Elusimicrobiota bacterium | reverse complement strand
CCGGTGTGGGATTTCACGAAGTGGTTATTGAAACACCTCTTCACAATTTAACAACAGCACTTCTGCCTTTGGATGATGTCCGAAACATAATAAAATCCTACAAAATGCGTTACAACGAAATGCTTGAAGATACCCGTATAGAAATGATAATAATTTTCAAAAATCACGGCGAGGCGGCGGGTACATCACTAATTCATCCACACTCGCAGATTGTAGCAACGCCTGTAGTTCCTACACAGATAAGAGAACGTTTTAACGATGCACAAAAATATTTTGATGAAAATTTTGAGTGTGTGTTTTGTAAAATTCTTGCGGAAGAATTAAAAGATGGTTCCAGGATAGTTCTTGAAACCAAAAATTTTGTATCATTTATTCCATATGCAGCACTTTCACCATTTCACTGTTGGATTTATCCAAAAAGACATTTTTCAAGTTTCGGAGATATTACAGAAGATGAAGTTTCAGATTTGGCAATTAATCTAAAGACAACACTTTCAAAGTATTATAATGGTCTTGATAATCCTGATTTTAACTATGTTATTCGTTCATCGCCGACAGACCTGAAGAATCTGGATTTTTTTCACTGGTATATAAGTATTGTTCCGCGACTTACAAAAACTGCCGGTTTTGAGCTTGGTTCGGGAATGTTCATAAATACGTCACTTCCGGAAAACGATGCAAAGTTTTTAAGGGGCATAAAGGTTTAAATGGAAACAATAAATCGATTATTTAGATATCTTATTCCATATAAAAAGAAATTAATATATGCGACGATTAGTATGATATTTGTAGCGATGAGCCAATCCGCTTTAATGTTACTTGTAAAACCTGTTATGGATAAAATTTTTGCATTAAAGCAAAAAGAGTTTATAATCCCGATAGTAGCGGGGATAATAATCGCTGGTTTTCTAAAATTTATTTTTTCGTATCTGCAAAATTATCTTTTATCGTGGATTGGTCAGACGGTAGTAACGGATATAAGAAACGGGATGTATAATAAACTTATGAATCTTTCGCTTGATTATTTCATAAAATCATCCACAGGCAAACTGATTTCACGGCTGACTTATGATGTTTCTCTGATACAGCGGGCGATTGTAATGATTCCGAGGAATATTTTAAGAGATGGGTTGTGTGTAATTTTTTATCTCGGAGTAATGTTTTATCTTAACTGGAAATGGACATTCGCGATATTTATCGCTTTTCCGATCATATCCATTATAATTCTAAAAATAGGAAAAAAAATAAAAAGAAGGTCCAAACGGGTTCAGGAACTTACGGCGGATATCTATTCTCTTTTACAGGAAAAAATCACGGGCATAAAACTTATAAAATCTGTAACCTCGGAACCGGAAGAAATTGAGAAAATGCGAAGGCAGAATTATGACTACTTTAAAATTTTAATGCGTCTTACCAAAGCGGATATTTTACAGGCACCGCTCGTTGAATTTCTCGGAGTAGCGGGGATGTCCCTCGTAATATTGTGGGGCGGGTTGGAAGTTATATCCGGAACTGCAACGCTCGGAACATTTGTCGCGTTTCTCGCAACGGCAATGTCAATGTATAAACCTGCAAAATCATTAACCGATGTCAACACCGATATTCAAACGGCATTAGCGGCTGTTGAACGAATATTCGGTATACTTGACGAAAAACCTACTATTGCGGACTTACCGAATGCAGAAGAAATGAAAGGATTAGCGAAGGAAATTAAATTTGAAAATGTATCGTTTGAATATGAAACCGGAAAGCCCGTGCTTTTTGATATAAATTTTATTGTAAATAAAGGCGAGACGGTTGCAATTGTCGGGCATTCGGGATGTGGAAAAACAACGGTGGTAAATCTTCTTGCAAGATTTTATGACCCAACGAAAGGTATTATTACTATAGACGGAAACGAAATGAAAAATTTCACATTGAAATCATTGAGAAGTCAAATGGGAATAGTTACTCAGGAGACAATTTTATTCAACGATCCCGTTTCCAATAATATCTCTTACGGAACCGTAGGTAAAAGCTTTACCGACATAGAAACAGCGGCAAGAAAAGCAAATGCCGGTGATTTTATAGAAAAACTTTCACAAAAATACGATACGATTATCGGAGAAAGAGGCGTTACTCTCTCCGGCGGAGAAAGACAGCGGTTGGCAATAGCGAGAGTAATTTTAAGAAATCCGCAAATTTTAATTCTTGATGAAGCAACCTCGGCGTTGGATTCCGAGTCAGAAATGCTGGTTCAAGATGCGATGTCAAGGGTTATGGAAGGAAAAACGACTATTATTATTGCGCATCGGCTTTCAACCGTTAAATCCGCCGATAAAATTATTGTTATGGATAACGGAAAAATAGTCGCCACGGGCTCTCATTCCCAACTACTTGAAACATCGGCATTATACAAACAACTTTACGAATTGCAGAATTTGGACTAATACAAACGTCTTATGTAGTGCGACCATTCATGGTCGCTTAAAGCCCCGATAAATCATGGGCACTACATGTTCAACAAATATGATGCATTTGTACTAAAAGGGGAACTTATGAAAAAGATGTCATTGCGAGCGACCATAGAGAGCGTGGCAATCTCGGTTTTTCTTACTCTCTTACTCGCTCACTCTCTTTCTCTCTGTCTTCACGCCAAACAGGATATTTCCTTACCCGCATTTATTTTTGACGGCAAGCCCGTCGACGCAAAAGCAATCGGAATGGGCGAAGCGTTTGTTGCGGTAAGTGACAACGGATCTGCGTCATACTGGAATTCTGCGGGTTTGAAACAACTTGAAGGAAAATATTTTACAACTTGTATAAATACATCTCAAAAAACGGACGCCTCTGATGATAAACTTTTTTCCAGCGATTCACTTCAAGGGAAAAAACTTACTTTTCTTGGGTTTGCTGACTCAAAAAGCGCATTTTCATTTAGACCGATTTCCGACTATTCATCAATTTTTGGAAACAAAAAAATAGAAATACGGGCTAACAAATATATTTTTTCTTCGGCATCGCAATATACAAACAGAACGCAATTGGGTATGAATGTAAATTACATTTCCGCACATCTCGGTGTAACCGATTTAACAAATAATACAGCGAACATATCCGACGGCAACGGAGTATCTGTTGATTTCGGATTGCTTTGGACAGCATCCGAATTTACAAAATTTGGTTTTTCCGTGGAAAATGCTCCAGGTTATATCTGGTGGACCGATTACAAGCGAAACATTATAAAATCCCATATACGAACAGGATTCTCAGTAAAACCCGCCAATTGGCTTTTGGCGTCATTTGATTATGAAAATATCGCTTCAATAAAAAAGGAATTTTACCACTGGGGTTTACAGCAGACAATAGAAAAGCATGTTTTTTTAAGGCAGGGAGTGATTTCTGAAAAGTTTTTTGACAATTTCGACAAAAAATCGTTAACCTTCGGGGCTGGTTACGAACTACAAAAATGTATTATTGACATCGCAGCGAAGTCATATAAACTTGACAACCCGGAAAAAGACGAAGTTGTTGACTATACCTTTTCGCTAAGCATACCTTTTTAATCTTTTAATCTTTCAACTGATTTAATTTTATATTGCCTTTACAACTTTGTTGGATTTGATACATTTGGTACAAACATAGTTGTAGGATTTTTTGCCGTCAAGCATAATTTTAATGTTCTGAAGATTCGGCTTAAACTTTCTGTTACTTTTTTTGTTTGAATGGCTGACACGATGTCCCGATGTTGATTTCTTGTCGCAAACAACGCACTTAAATGCCATAAAATTCCTCCAATTCAGGATTAAGTAATAAGTTGTAAGGATTAAGTAAAAACTTAATTCTTAAAGTCCCGACTGGTCGGGACGGCTTAATCCTTAATCCTGATATGATGTGTAATATGTTTGATTATATCCAAAATACAAACAAATGTCAATAGAAAATTATTCAGTTCAGTACATAAAAGGTGTGGGCGAAAAAATCGCCGAGAAACTTCACAGAGCATTGTCAATAAAATCTGTTAAGGATTTATTGTACTACTTTCCACGCGAGTGGGATGACAGGACAAACCCGATAAAAATATCGGGAATAAACCCAGGCGAAAAAGTAACCGTTCGTGGAAGAGTTGAAAATGTATCAACAAAGTGGATGGGCAAAAATATCGTCGTATTCAGGGGGAAAATAAAAGATTCTTCAGGAACGGTAATTGCTGTGTGGATAAGGCGGCATACAAGAAGTTATGATGTACTTGGAACATTATCAAAAGAAATTACAGTTGGCAAAGATATTTTTGTGACGGGAATTGTCGGAAACGATTTATGGGAAAAAAATGTAACCGTTCAGGAATATGAGGTTGTGTCGTCTCCGTTTGGTGTCACTACAACTGATGAAAAAAATCTGGTAAGTTTCAACAGAATTGTTCCTATTTATCCACTTACCGAAAAATTTACCAATAAATTTTTTAGAATTGCAATAAACTCTACACTGAATAAATATCTTAACGAAATTACTGAGAAATTCCCGGAAAAATATCTGAAAAAATATAATCTTGCTGGCATAAAATACGCCATACAAAACATACATTTTCCGGGAACATTTACCAACAGAGATAATGCAAGAAGGCGGCTGGCGTTTGATGAATTTCTTGACTTCCAATTGAAACTTGAGTTTTTGAAACAGAAACGGAAAAAAGAAAAAAAAGAGTTCAAGTATACTCTCACAAAAAAACTTTTAACTCCTTTTAAGAAGTCATTGCCATTTGAATTTACAGCAGCACAGAAAAATGTGATAAACGAAATTTTTGACGATATGCTGTCCCAAAAACCAATGAACCGTCTTTTGCAGGGGGATGTGGGAAGCGGAAAAACGGTAGTTGCACTGTCCTCGATGCTGTTAGCAGCCGAATCGGGTTTCCAGTCGGTACTTCTTGCACCTACGGAAATTCTTGCTGAACAACATTTGGTAACCGTGAAAAAACTTCTGAAAAATCTGCCGGTTAACATAGAGTATATTGTTGGCAAAATGCCCAAAAAAAGGAAAACGGAAGCAAAAAATAAAATTGCCAACGGTGACGCAAACATAATTATTGGAACACATGCTTTGCTTGAAGAAGATATAAAATTCAAAAATCTTTCTTTGATTGTTATTGACGAGCAGCATAGATTTGGCGTAGAGCAGCGTCTCAAAATGAGAAAAAAATCCTCGCCAGAGGCAGGCAGAAATGCCGATTTTCTGTTAATGTCGGCAACACCAATTCCAAGAACACTCGGGCTAACCCTTTATGGTGACCTGGAGATTTCAACGATAAAAGAACTCCCTTCCGGACGTATCCCAATAAAAACACTTGAGATGTCCGACAGGAATGCATATAGTTTTGTGAGAGAAAAAATTGGACAGGGGGAACAAGCGTTTATCGTTTATCCACTCGTGGACGAGAGCGAGAAACTGCAATTGAAATCGGCGATAAAAGAAGCGGAGAATCTGCGTAAAACTGAATTCTGGGATTTTTCTGTTGGACTTATTTACGGAAGAATGAAGCCGGAAGAAAAGGACAAAGTTATGCTTGATTTCAAGCAGAAAAAATATCAAATACTTATTTCTACGACGGTAATTGAATCAGGTATAGATATTTCCAACGCCACCGTGATGGTTATTGAACATGCCGAGAGATACGGACTTTCAACTTTGCACCAGTTAAGAGGCAGAGTCGGAAGAGGTAACAAACAGTCATTTTGTATACTTCTTTCCAATGCAAAAACTTACGACTCAAAAAAACGACTTGAAGTGATGCTTAAAACAACCGATGGATTTAAAATCGCAGAAGAGGATTTGAAATTACGAGGATATGGCGAATTTTTTGGCACTCAACAGTCGGGAGATGTAGAGTTCAAAATAGGCAATATCGTAACCGATTTTGCTATAATACAAGAAGCAAAACAACTTGCAATTGAAATTATCCAAAACGAACCATCGTTACTTGGTTGTTTAATTAAGAACCAAAATTTGCAAAAATTAAATTTAGCAGAAGCATAAATTCAAAAGTAGTGCTCTGTGGCAGAAGTTTCAGATAGTGGTTGTCATTGCGAACCCGGTGTCATTGCGAGGAAGGAGCCCCGCAAAAAGCGGGATAAACTCCGCGACTGACGAAGCAATCTCATGATGGGATTGCCACGAACCCTACGGGTTCTCGCAATGACACCGAAATTGCTTCGGGCTTCGCCCTCGCAATGACAGACAAAAAGCAATGACACAAGGTTGAACTTGTCAGAAACTTATGCGACACGGCAGTAGTAAGTGAACCATTCGGGCAGTGGTAAGTGTGACGAAGTTTGATGACGAACTCTGGCGAGAAGACGGTGTTGTGTGTGTTCCGTCATAGCCCCACCTTTAAAGGTGGGGCTATCAACAGGACACACCAGACATGGGCTTTAGCCATGACCTCCTATACAATAAAGGAGAAACCGAGTTTTTAGGAGGACAAATGGGACAAAAAACAATTTTTGCTTTTGACATTGGAACGGGTAGTATCGGTGAATGTGTTAGAAACGGAAGTGAAATAAAACATTTGGAAAGTTTATTGATTCCTTCTGAATACGCTTCTACAAAAGAAGCCGCAACGAAACGACATCAAATCAGAACAAGAAAAGCGCATTTGGCAAGAGAAGAATGGTGGAAACAACAGGCAAAACTTGCTGGAATTGAAGTGCCGGAGACGGGACATTTAAGTGATAAAAAAGAATTTATAAAACCTGACGATAGAATTTCAAGAGAATTTCCAAAAGATGGAGATAACACAATATACACTTCCTGTCTTTTAAGAATTGCTCTTCTGCAGGGCGTAAAACTTGAGGGTTGGCAGGTATATAAAGCAATCCGTTCCGCTATTCAACGCAGAGGGTATGATAAAGACATTCCATGGAAAAACAATGATAATGACCGGTCTGAAAATAAAAAAAGCGCAGATGAATATGTGAAATACTGTAAAAAATATTTTAGTGAAGAACATAAAAAATGGTGGTTACCTTGTTATGTTGATGCTCACAAAATAGGTATCTGGTCGCCGGAAGAACCGTACAATCTTCACCAGAAAAGAACAAATGAAACCAATTCGGAACCAGCCCGAAATAAAGAACATACTGTTTCTATGTTAACACCGCGAAAATATGTTGAAGAAGAATTAAAACTCTTACTTAAAAATGCATCAAAAATGTTTCCTAAACTTGCCGGCAAAGAAAACTATGTGTTGTATGGTCCCGGTGAAGTTCAATATGCGTCAATTAAAAAACAGGAATTCCGTCAATTCCGTGGGAGAAAAGAAGAATGGCAGGGACTTTTGGGTCAAAAAATACCGCGGTTTGATAATAGAATGCTCAACAAGTGCTGTTGCATGCCTCGGTTTAATGTCTGCAAGGCAAGTGATGAGACAAATAAAGATATGCTCAATCAGGAAGTGATGTTTTTATTGATGCTTAAAAATATGCGATATTGTTCTACTGCGAAACCAGATGAGATGCTTACTGCCGAACAAATAAAAGCACTGTTTGAAAAATTCAAAGAAAGGATTGAAACAAAAAAGAACGAAAAAGGAGAAGATAAAAAAAGATTTCCACAAGTTATTACTGAAAGTGCATGGAAGAAATGGATAAAAAACATACTCGGTGGGAATATCCATCCCGCTCATGTACTTGTCCCGATGCCAAATGCCGGTGGCAGGTCTCGGTATTGTCGTCCATCATTAGAAATTATTAAAGAAATTATTATAAATGGAAAAACACCGAAGCAGGTTCATGATGAATATGTCGAAAAGAATAAAAAAGAAAATCCGGAGCAAAATCCGAAAAAAGGACTAATTCAAGGTGATTTTGATTTTTTAGTAAAACAAGGTGCTTCCGAAACATGGGAAAACTTTTATATATCGGATAACCGCTACGAACTTCGCGAAATGTCCGAAGATGAACGAAAAAACGAAATTGAAAAAACCATCAATGAAGTGAACAATCCTGTTGTATGCCATCGTTTGAGATTGTTTACAAAAGAACTTAATAAACTTGCATTTGTTGGCATACCAGAAAAAAATATTTCAGGTTATGGTATTCCTGATAAAGTCGTCCTTGAATTTGCACGAGATGAGTTTATGGGAGATAAAAACCCAAGAAAAATAGAATATATGCAGTTCCTCAAAGAGCAAACAGAAGAGCGGAAAACAGCTGTAAAAGAGTTAGAAGATGCAGGTTTTTCTAACATTTCAGGCGACCTTATACGCAAAATGATGTTGGCAAAACAGCAAAACTGGAATGACTATTATTCATTGTCAAACCTTGAAATCTTACAACTTGATAAATACGAGATAGACCACATTATACCGCGTTCAAAAGGTGGTTCAGATGCATTTTATAATATAATTCTTACCACTCATGTAAACAATGTTGCAAAAGGCGATAAAACCCCATATGAATGGCTTGGCACGGAGAATATTTGGGACGATATTAGTAAAAAGTTGGAAGCAAATAAAAAAATGGGTACAAAGAAGAGATTACTTTTTATGGCATCTTCCGAAGAGCAATATAAACTTTTGATAGATAAATACACACATCTTGCCCAAACCGCATATATTTCCAAACTTGCCCAGAAAATCACCGCTCTTACATTCGGTTGGGGTATGCAGACAAAAAACGATTACAGAAATATTCTCGTTGCTACCGGCGGACAGACCGCCCGAATAAGAAGCAGACGCAAACTTGACCGCTTACTTCATCATGGAATGACCGAAGAACAATTTGAGAAAGCATTAAGAAACGGCGAGATAGAAAAAAAGAATCGTGCTAATCTCAAACATCACGCACTTGACGCATTAGTGCTTTCAGTGGTATCAGAAATAACGGTGGATAAAAAAAAAGGGAAATATGATGATATTTATCCTGAATGGTTCACCCGCGAGTTATGTGAAAAAGAATTATCTAATGTTTATCCGGAACAGATTAAGTTCTCCAAAGCCCAACTTGCCGAAGTTATTTATGGAAAGAGAGAAGTAAAAAAGGAAGATGGATTATGGTACACTTATGCTATACAAAGCCAGAATAAAGGAACTAAAATAGAAGAATACGAAAAAAAATCTGATGCAGAAAAATGGATAGACAATATATTTAGTGACAATATAAGAAATGACTTTAAGAAGAAGTTAGCAGAAAATCCAAACGAAGAAGAATGGCGGAAGTTTATAAAAGAATACAAAATGCAAAACGGCACCAGACCTCATTGTATAGCACTTATAGGCAATCCTCGAGCGGTGGGCTTTCCAACACCACAACCATTATCGGATTGTTACCGCGAAATTCGTCCTGGTAGTGGCCAATATTATGAAACAAAAACCGGAGGAAAGTGGGTATACACCGCCCAATTAGTATGTCTCAATAAAGAAGATAAGTGGGAAGTTCATCCAGTTTATGCGTGGGATTCGTTTCACAACAGAATTGCAAAAGCAAAACAGGAATTTAAGAAAGTTGTTCCGTTTCGTTCTGGTCAATCGGTTGAAATAAAAAACGATTGCTCTAAAGGAGACATTAAAAAAGGACGATATAGATTAGTATCAATAGGAAGTAGTGCCGGACAAGTTGAATTAGAAGGAGTGAAGAAAAAACCAAAGATTACTGAATTAATGACTACCGGAGAAATGTGGCCTATCACATTCAAGTAAACTCAGTATTGACAGGGGCTGTCTTGTATGCTCTTCGCCTGACGGCGAAAAACGGCTTCCAAAAGATGATATTCTTGCTGTGATAGTTGCTGCCAGAGGTGTGCTTTTTACTGCTGATTGCATATCGGCATTATTAGAAAACAACACAGTTATTATTCATTGCAATGATAAATACCAGCCGATAGGAAAAACCATAAGATTAAACCAGATAGTTCATTCTGAAATCTTTGAAAGACAGATAAAATTGCAAGATCCCTTTGCTGATGTTCTTTGGAAAGAGATATTGAAGGCAAAAACGAAAAATCAGGCAATTTTGCTTGATTTGTTATCAAAAGAGCATAAATTATGGGAGATGCTTAACCAAAATAACATAGATGAGTCAAATGCCGCCAAACATTATTGGAGTATTTTTTTCTCTTCTTTTAAAAGTCCGCCAAAAACAAGAGAAAGGAGGGGTGCGTCCGAGCCAGTTAATCAGATGTTAAATTATACTTATGCTGTTATTGGTGCAATTTTGCACAGAAGTATTGTGGCTCACGGATTAAACGCCCAACTTGGCATACATCATAAATACAGATTTAAGAGTGATCCGTTATTATATGATTTAATGGAGCCGCTCCGACCAATTTGCGATTATATGCTTGTTAAGTTTCATTTGAATAATTCTAAAAAAAAGATTCAGGAATGGATTAAGTTTGTCGGGAAAGAAATGACGGACTTAAAATTTAGAACTGACGATAAAAAAACCATAAAGATGATGTATGAAATAGACAGGTATGTCAACAGCGTAGCCGATTGTTTTTATACGGGTAATACGGAAAGATTGCGAATACCTTGTTTGTCTGATGTTGAAATTGAAAAAAAAATACAGTAAATATTTTATGGGTTGGCTCTTGGTACTTTTTGACTTGCCTGTAACCACCAAAAAGGAAAGACGGCTTGCCACAGGTTTTAGAAATGATTTGCTTGATGAAGGATATTTGATGCTTCAATATTCGGTCTACGCAAAATGTGCTGTAACATTAGATAAAAAAGAATCGTTCATCAAAAAACTTGAACTAATAAATCCAGACACTGGAAATATCCAGTGTATTTTTATTACGGACTTTCAATGGGGAGATAGCGTATTTCTGCATAATACCAGAAAAAAAAGTAGGCGAAGCACAAAAAACCTTGCCGGGCCATCAGAACAATTACAATTTTGGTAAAAAGAAAAGGAAATAATCTGACGTGTGCCGTTAGGCACAGAGGTCCGATATTTCCTTCTTGAATTAAGACGCCATTAGAAAATGAGATTGTTTAACTTTATCTTACAAATCTACAACAAACCTTACAAAATCTCAAAAATAAGTCCTATTTTCAAAGAACTCATTTTTTAGTAGCGTCAAAACTACTTACCCCACAGGAACGCATTAGTTTCAATTTTCAAAGAACTCATTTTTTAGTAGCGTCAAAACATGATGAATGACTTGATAACTCTTGCGGAGATTTTCAAAGAACTCATTTTTTAGTAGCGTCAAAACACGCTATTGAGTAACTACCGATATTTGTATATTTTCAAAGAACTCATTTTTTAGTAGCGTCAAAACTATAACACATATAACACACATAAATATAGTATTTTCAAAGAACTCATTTTTTAGTGACATCAAAACTTAAAAAACTCAATAGGTTCTTTCACTTCGTCGTCTTATAAAAATGATTTCAATAAGTTTCTCTGTTGTGTCAAATCTGTAACCAATCCTAAAATCGCCTTGTCTTATCCTGTAATAAGATTCCTTACCTTTTTTGATCTTCTTTACTCCCACCGGTAACGGATTCAATTTAAGAGCATTAATATTAGCAGCAATACGCTGAAGGTCATCTTTGTTGATATTTTCAATATCCTTTTTAACGCTTTTTTTTAAAATGAGATTAAACATTTATACCTTTATGTTTCAAATATTTATTCCATTCCGCTTCACTCATTGAAGATTCATTCTTTCTGGACTCTATAATAGCAATATCTTCTCTTTCTTCTTTTGTTTCTCTGATCTTCTCGGCAACTGCTTCAGTAACAAAATGAGATATTATAGTTCCATATATTTTACGAAGATTTTTCAATTCTTCAATAAGATTTACAGGCATTCTAACAGCAAGTAATTTTGTCATCTTTATCACCTCCGCTATTTAATTATAACATAGTATAACAATTTTGTCAAGTATTTTTTTATTTGAATTCACCACACACCGCCGCCCCTTGTCAAGTGGTTAATAATTTTGTATAATAAACATAGTCGGAGGTATAAACATATGAGAAAAATCGCGGTATATCCAGGGAGTTTTGACCCGGCGACTTACGGGCATCTTGACATCATTGAAAGGTCGGCAAAAATTTTTGACAAACTGCTCGTAGTCGTTATTTCCAATCCGAACAAAAAACCGCTTTTTTCTGTATCGGAAAGAGTTAAAATGCTTAAAGTAGTAGTCCATCATGCAGGGTGGGCAAATAAAAAAAATGTTGAAATTTTGTCCTTTGACGGACTGCTTGTTGATTTTATGAAGAAAAAAAATGCGAAAATAATTATTCGTGGTTTAAGGGCTGTAAGCGATTTTGAATACGAGTTCCAGATGGCATTAACAAATAGAAAACTTTATCCGGAAATAGAAACGGTCTTTTTGACACCTGCTGAAAAATGGACTTATATTTCTTCAACGCTTGTAAAAGAAATTGCTTCTCTCGGCGGACATGTCCAATGTTTCGTGCCTCCGATAGTTGAACAAATGTTGAAAAATAAAAAGACTGCTTGACAAAATGTTTTTTTTTCCTATAATTGCAGTCGCTTGATTTATCAAGCACAACACGTCTCCAAACAGCCCGATAAATCGGGCAACTACAACTCATTATGACTACAAAACACATTGCACTTAAGAAAAAAATAGGCGACCTTTTAGTTGATGTGGGAATTATTACAGCCCAGCAACTTCAGGATGCTCTGGAAGAACAGAAAAGAAAGGGCGGAAAACTCGGCATGATATTGATATCGTTGGGTTATATCAGCGAGGATGTTCTTCTTGCATTTATTGGGAAACAGTGTGGCACTTCATATGTTTCACTTTCTGAATACGGAGAAATTCCGGAAGACATCATAAAGTCTGTCCCGGAATCGGTGGTGCGACACCAAGTACTTCTACCTATCGCAAAAGAAGGTAATGTCCTTACAATTGCTATGGCTGACCCCTTGAATGTTTTTGCTACCGATGACCTACGGCTTATGACCGGCAATGAAATAAATGTTGTTATTGCATCTGAGAACGAAATAAAAGCGGCCATTGATAATTATTACGGCACCAAAGCGTCAATGGATGACATTGTTAAGGGTATGGAAGAAGAAGGCATAGAGTTGGAGCATGTTGCCGTCGTAAAAGAAACTGATGCGGGAAAAGATATTGTATCTCTTGAAGCGCAGGGTGAAGATGCACCAATAATAAAAATAGTCAATCTGCTTTTGGGCAGCGCTGTAAAAGCAAAAGCATCTGATATTCATATAGAACCTTACGAAAAATCGCTGCGTGTGAGATACCGTATTGACGGTGTTTTGCATGCGGTTTCCGCTCCACCCAAAAAAACCCAAAACGCAGTTGTGTCCCGACTGAAAATTATGTCAAACCTTGACATCGCCGAAAGGCGTCTGCCTCAGGACGGTCGTATGAAAATAAAAGTGTTAAACAAAGAGATAGATTTGCGTGTATCAGTTCTTCCGACCGCGTTCGGCGAAAAAGTCGTTATGCGTTTATTGGATCCTTCATCTTTGAAACTTGAACTAACCCAACTTGGATTTGAGCAGGAAGCACTTGATATTTACCATAAAAATATACAGACCCCATATGGAATTATTCTGGTAACCGGACCTACCGGAAGCGGTAAGACAACCACACTTTATTCCACGCTTTCAACCTTAAACCAGCCGGATGTCAATATCTCAACAATTGAGGACCCGGTGGAATATGTTTTAGAGGGAATAAATCAGGTTCATGCCAGAGCGGATATCGGGCTTACATTTGCATCCGGATTGAAATCGTTTCTTCGTCAGGACCCTGATATAATTATGGTCGGTGAAATCAGAGATACAGAAACGGCAGAAATCGCCATCAATGCCGCACTCACCGGGCATCTTGTGTTTTCAACGCTTCACACAAATGATGCCCCTGGTGCCGTTACCCGTCTAAACAATATGGGGATTGAGCCATTTTTGACAACTTCAACTGTTATTATGGTTGTCGCACAGCGACTTGTTAGAGTAATCTGTTCCAACTGTAAAGAGGAATACGAAGTTCCAGCAGATATTTTGATGTCATTGGGCTTGTCAAAAAAAGAAGTAGGCGACGCAAAAAAAATAAAACTTTACAAGGGCAAGGGTTGTGATCAGTGTTCGCATACCGGTTATCGCGGTCGGCTTTCCTGTTATGAGGTTATGGAAATCAATGATAAAATAAGAGAACTGATTCTCGAGAGAGCATCAACCCACGTTATAAAACAAGCCGCAATTGAAAACGGAATGTTCACATTGAGAAAAGCGGCATTAAAAAAAGTTCTATCAGGTGTCACAACTGCCGAAGAAATGATGAGAATAACATTTGCAGATGTGGAATAGAGAGGCAGTGTTAATATGATTAGCATGGACGAATTATTAAAGTTAGTAATGCAGAAAAATGCGTCGGATTTGCATTTAACTGTTGGTGTTTCACCGACATTGCGAATTGATGGTGAATTGTATCCGACTAATTTTGAGAAGTTGACTCCGGATGTTTGCCAGCGGCTTATTTATTCACTTTTAACCGACAAACAAAAAGAAAAATTCGAGTCCAACAATGAACTTGATTTATCATTCGGAATGAAAAACATGTGCCGTATAAGAATGAATGTTTTTAGACAACGAAATTTCGTGGCTGCGGCGCTGCGGCTCATTCCCGACAAAATTCTTACTTTTGAAGAACTCGGACTTCCGTCGGTTATTTATGACATCACCCGTCTTCAAAAAGGACTTGTTCTTGTTACTGGTCCAACCGGTTGCGGAAAATCAACTACACTCGCATCAATAGTAAATTTTCTGAACGAGCACAGACAGGGACACATCATGACAATTGAGGATCCCATTGAATATGTCCATCAGCACAAAAAATGCCTTATTAACCAGAGAGAAGTTGGTTCTGACACGGATTCTTTTCCGAATGCACTGAAATATGTTTTGAGGCAGGACCCCGATGTAATTCTCATAGGCGAAATGAGGGATCTAGAAACAATATCTGCTGCACTTACGATTGCTGAAACTGGACATCTTGTTTTTGCCACACTTCACACCACCGATGCTCCTTCGTCAATAAACAGGATTGTAGATGCGTTTCCACCACACCAACAGTCACAGGTGAGAAGTCAGCTGTCCTTCACTCTTCAGGCGGTTTTTACGCAGCAACTTTTACTGAAAGCGGAAGGAGTTGGCAGAATTCTTGCCTGTGAAGTTCTTATAGTAAATGCCGCCGTACGCAATTTAATCAGAGATATGAAAACAGAACAGATTTACCTCAATATGCAAACCGGCGCAAAATTCGGGATGCAAACGATGAACACCTCACTTTTTGATCTGGTGACCAGAAAACAGATAACCCATCAGGAAGCGATGGCGATAACCTCCGATGTGGATGACCTGAAACGACTTTTGCAAAAAAGTAATGTTATCATATGAAAAACGCGAAACAGACGCAAAATTTGGAAGTGGCTTTGTTTGTCATTGCGACCCGCCACTGATTCAATGGCGAGGTGGGGCAATCCTCCGCCCATGCGGATTAAAACCGAGATTGCTTCGCTTACGCTCGCAATGACATTTGTTAAGGTAATTTGCGAAACTTAATAAGAATTAAGAACTAAAAATGAAAAATGAAAAATTACAATTTGTAAAACTCTTTACTCTTTACTCTTTGCTCTTTACTGCATTTTCCGGTTGCAATTTTGATTACTACTTCAACAGAGGAGTGAATGCAAAAGACCCACAAAGTAAAATAAAATATTTTTCAAAAGCGATTGAAAAATGGAACTATCGAACAAGTAATAAAAACAAATCAAATGTCTATATCAATCGGGGTGTAGCATACGCCATAATAGAAGATTATGATGGTGCAATTTCCGATTTTACAAAAGCATTAACTTTTGATGAAGATCCTTCGGCATATTATAACAGGGCACTATTATTCACGAAACAAAAAAAATATAAAAATGCGTTGGACGATGTAAACAATGCTCTGCGTTTGAATCCTTTGCTTGAAAATGCATATACCATTAGGGGCGAACTTTACCAAAAAATGGGCAAAGTTAAACGAGCAAAAAAAGATTTCTTAACTGTTTCAGAAATATCAAAATCGCGTACGCCTTATTTAGAGGGCTTGAAATATTTTAATAATGAAACATACAGTGAGTCAATAAAATTTTTCACAAAATCAATAAATCTAAATCCGTGTAGTGCGGAAACATATAATATTCGCGGACTTGCTTATTTAAAAATCGGAAAAACAAACGACGCCACGAACGATTTTAACAAAGCAATCGAAATAGATAAAAAATTTATTGATGCTTATAACAATCGCGGGACACTTTACGCAGGAAAATGCAATTATGTTCTTGCAATGGCGGACTTCAACAAAATTATTGAACTTCAACCAAATTCGCCGGAACCGTATTACAACATAGGACTTCTTTACCAAGTGAAAAGTGATTATGCCAATTCAATAAAATACTTTACAAAGGCAATAAATTATTCCAAAAAAAATCCAAATGATATGGCTTACTATTCCCGTGGATATTCATTTTATGTTTTAGAAAACCATGCTGCGGCGATAAAAGATTTTTCAACTGCGTTGAAATTAAATCCGAGAAACTCTGAAGCAAATTCTTATAGGGAAGTTGCGATACGAAAGAGACGAGAAAATGAAAGATACAGGAACAGCCGTGAAATTGTAGGTGAGGAGTAATTATGCCATTATTCAAATATAAAGCAAGAACGCAAACTGGTGCTACGGTACATGGAACAATTGAGGCAACAGACCAGATTGTGGCATGCAATAAACTTAGAGGACAGCGAGTAATTGTCCTTGAAATTGCTATTGCACAAAAAAATCCACTTGATGCGTTAAAGAAATATAATCCTTTCAACCCGAGAGTAACGGCAAAAGACCTCGTGCTGTTTTCACGGCAGTTGTCCACGCTTGTTTCAGCCGGCGTACCAATTGTTCAAGGACTCACAATTTTAACCGAGCAGATTGAAAATCCCGCATTTCAAAAAGTCGTGAACCATATTGCCGACGATATCAAAGCAGGAATATCTATAGCCGATGCTATGAAGAAAGAACCGGATGCATTTTCGGATTTATATGTTGCAATGATAAAAGCAGGTGAAGTTGGCGGTATTTTAGATGTAATTTTGGAACGACTTTCAACATATCTTGAGGCAGCGGATGAACTGAAAGGAAAAGTAAAGGGTGCATTAATGTATCCGTCAATCGTTGCGTTTATCGCATGCTGCGTTACCATCTTTTTGCTTGTCGTTGTAATACCTACATTTCAGGAAATATTTTCAAGTTTCGGAGCAGAACTGCCACTTCCAACAAAAATTCTCATAACACTATCAAATTTTCTTAAACACTACATTATATTTTTGATTCTTGGTGTTATAGGAGCGACTGTCGGTGTCCTTAAATTTTATAAGACCGAAAAAGGCAAATTTATTGTGGACGAATATTCTTTGAAAGTGCCTATGTTCGGAGAGATGTTAAGAAAAGTTGCGGTTGCAAAATTTACAAGAACACTCGGAACGCTCGTTAAATCAGGTGTTCCGATACTACAGGCATTAGACACCGTTGCACAAACAGCAGGAAACAAAATTGTTGAAAGGGCAATTCTTATGGCAAAGGAATCAATTAGAGAAGGTGAAAAAATAGCGACACCACTTAAAAAATCCGGTGTATTTCCGCCGATGGTTATTCAGATGATTTCAGTCGGTGAGGAAACGGGAAATCTTGACACCATGCTTAGCAAGATAGCCGACTTTTACGACCAGGAAGTTGATGTCGCCGTAAAGGGGCTAACATCTATGATTGAGCCGATTGTTATCTGTGTTATGGGCGTAGTTATAGGTGCCATAGTTATATCAATGTTTATGCCTATGTTTTCTTTGGGCGGACTTGTGGGAAAAGCAGGATAGAAAAGGCTTCGCGTTCTTTCATTAGCGAAAAGGCGCGCTTTATAAAAAAAAGTACTTGACAAAATTTCGATATTTTGATACACTTACACTACCGCGAAACAGACGCAAAATCCGCCTTGGCGGACGTCAGTTTATCGCACGAGTTTCGCGTCAGTTTGGCGTGATGTCAAAAAAAAAGGAGGTGAAAACAAATGAAAACAAAAAAAGGTTTTACTCTTATTGAACTTATGATCGTGGTCGCAATTATTGGTATATTGGCGGCAATCGCAATTCCTAAATTCGCCGATCTTATCAGAAAGTCAAAAGAGGGTGCAACAAAGGGTTCACTCGGTGCACTTCGTTCCGCACTCACCATTTACTACGGCGAGCAGGAAGGAATGTATCCTTATTCAGGCGTTGCAGGAGCGGAAGTGGCCAATGGTGCTAATACTACCACTTTCAATGATATTACTGGTCCATTTTTAACAAAGTATTTAGATAAGATGCCAACCGTCAAAATTGGTCTTAACACGCTATCGGATACCACAGATACTATTTACGGAGCATCTATTGGTTCAAGTGGCGTTAATGTCACTGGCAATCAGGGAAAATGGTGGTATCGCGGAAATGCGTTTGGTGAAATGCATGTACTGTGTTCACAAACAGACACCAAACAAACTGCCATCACATCTTGGTAATGGTTTAAACAAGTATTAAAAAACCCTTCAAATTAGAATTTGGGGGGTTTTTTATTTGACCCAGCCCCTCGTCATGGGAAGTTTGTATATAAATATTAAAAACATTTATAACGAGGGGCTGGGTTGACAGAATTGTTTTTTTTATGTAGAATATTTTTGTGAAAAAACCACTTACCACTTCTGGCTTCACCCTTTTAGAATTAGTGATTGTTATTGCTATACTTGGCGTACTTGTAGCGATTGCAATGCCCAAATGGATAGACCTTATGAGAAAAGCAAAAGAGGGTTCCACGAAGGGAAATCTTGGGGTTTTGCGTTCCTGTGTAAAAATATATTATGCTAAAAACGAGGGAATATATCCGAATGCTATGACAGGTGGAATTGTTCCCGAATATCTTGAAGAACTTCCGCCGGTAAGAATAGGGTATCATCCAGAAAGAAACGGTGAAACGGCGGTAACAAATGATGCCAGTTCGACAGATGGTTGGGTATATCCGGATTCGTCATCAAGCGACTTCGGAAAACTATGGGTTAACTGCACACATCTTGATACCAAACAGATAATTATATCTACATGGTAAAAAGTATCGGGACGGTTCTGATACTTTGAAAGACAGGTTAGTGTTCGTTCGTGTAATTCGTGATTAAAATTAAATGATAGGATTATTTTTTTTTATTCTTGGAACATTTTTCGGTTCTTTTGCGAATGTTGTAATACGACGGATTCCGTATAGCAAATCAATAGTGAAACCCGCCTCGCACTGTCCGAAATGCCTTATTCCAATAAAATGGAAGGATAATATTCCATTAGTAAGTTTTTTTTTGTTGAAAGGAAAATGCCGTAATTGCCAAACAAAAATCTCTTTTGAATATCCTGCTGTGGAACTTCTGACGGGTCTATTATTTCTTGCTGGATATATAAAATTTGGTATCCAATGCAATCTTTTAATTTTTCTAATTTTTTTAATCTTTCTAATTATTATCTCATTCATCGACCTGCATTTGAGAATAATTTTCGATATTTTGGTAATATCGCTTTTAATTTTTGGGCTCGCTTCAAGTTTTTTTAATCCAGTGGTTGATTTCAGTTTTCTCAACTCTCTAAAAGGTGCGTTGTTTGGCGGTGTGCTTCTATATCTGATTGCATTTTTGGGAAGTAAAATTTATAAAAAAGAGGTGATGGGCGGTGGGGACATAAAACTTCTTGCCGCAGGTGGAAGTTTCTTGGGAGTTCAGAATATTTTTTTGGCACTTTTTATTGCCTGTCTTATCGGCGGAATAACCGGGTTGTTTTTAATTCTCATAAAAAACAAAAAAAAATCCGACTTCATACCTTTCGGACCTTTCATATCAATATCACTTTTGATTGTGTTTTTTTATAGCATATGAGGGTATAAAAACATAGCCACGGAGAACACGGAGAACTACTTGAATCAGGATTAAGGATTAAGAAGGGCAGGATTAAGTTATAAGTTGTAAGGATTAAGAAGTCAGGATTAAGAATTAAGTAGTAAGAATTAAGTAAAAACTTAATCCTTAATCCTTAATCCTGATCACTTACCACTTAATTCTGTCTTTCTTCCGTGCCCTCCGTGGCAAATGTCTTTGATTTTGTAGTTATGATGTTTTTTGATACAAACGCATTCAAGTATTCAAGTCAAAACTTTCGCCAATTTTACAAATCCGTCTATCGGAATGGTTTCTGCTCGGCACTGCGGTGATATCCCTGCCTGTAATATTTTTTCCTCCAAAATTTTTTTATCAACCCCGCCCTTCCTCAAAAAATCTTTAGGAAGGGCGGGGTCAATTCTAAGTTCCAAAGAAAGCGAATTCAATATTGTTTTTCGTCTGTGCAAAAAAGCCAATTTTACAATTCTGAAGAAATTTTTTTCTTCATTTTTTTTGACAAGTGGTTTTTTTAATCGGTTCAATCTCACAACTGTTGAGGTTACTTCGGGCACGGGACAAAAACAGGTATTTGGCACATCAAACATTTTTTCAACTTCGCAGAAAACCTGGCATGCGATGGTTAAAACACTATAGTCGGCAGAATTTGGTTGTGCTTTAAGTCGGATTGCAACCTCTTTCTGAACCATAAAAACTGCTGTGTCCCAATTGGAAAGTTGCAAAATTTTAGAAATTACTGCCGATGAAATATAATATGGCAGATTGGCAATAAATTTTAGTTTTTGTCCCGCTATAGCGGAATTGGGAGGGTTATATTTAAGAAAATCCGAGTGTATGATTTCTATGTTTTTCTGATTTTTATATTT
This sequence comes from Elusimicrobiota bacterium, assembly GCA_043802785.1. Lineage (GTDB taxonomy): Bacteria > Elusimicrobiota > UBA8919 > UBA8919 > UBA8919 > JAZDKR01. Next base: position 23,696 of record JAZDKR010000033.1, on the reverse strand, counting down.
TTCGGAAAGTTTGATGACAAGTTTTTTGTCAATTTCAACTGCGATTATTTTGCCTGATTTATTTATAAGTTCGTCGGTAAGTATTCCTTTGCCTGGACCTATCTCAATGATTGTGTCAGATAATGAAATATCTGCAACCCTTATGATTTTTTTTGCTATATTTTTATCAACAAGGAAATTTTGCCCAAGGCGGGTTCTCATAAAACCACGCGAATTTACGCTAATCCAACACGAATTTTCGCGAATTTTTATTCGCGTCTATTCGCGTTGCTTTTCATTCGCGTTTATTAGCGTTCCTTTACTCAAGTTCCGCATTCCAATATACTGTATCAATAAATTTTTGCCAAGATGCCTTTATTTTCATGCCCGTCTTAAAACAAAGCGAAACTGGCCCCTTCCAGTCCGGCTTCCCGGGTATAACTTGAAGTTTCATACCTGCTTCTTGCGGAGTTCTTGCTGCTTTTTTAAGATTGCATGGGATACAGGAAATCACGACATTTAACCAATCAGTTGTACCACCACGACTTAGGGGAAGTATATGTTCAAGATTAAGATCGCTTGTCGTTTTTTTCTTTCCACAGTAGCAGCATTTGTATTTGTAATGTTCATAAATGTTTTTCCTGGTGAATTTTATGTCCATCGGAGGAAGTTCATCGTAAAATCTTAAAAGTATTACTTCCGGAATTGCTATCTTAAAAGAGGGGGTATGGACAAAACCCGATGGATGACTGGCAATATGCTGGGAAACATCTTTCCAATCGGAAAACGAATATGTCTTGTATTCCTCATCAACAACACTAGCGTGGTCAATATAAAGCAGGGAAAACGCTTTTTGCCAGGTTGTTATGTGGATAGCATAAAATTTTCTGTTTAATACAAGAACATCAGACATATTTCTCTTTTACCGCAAAGACGCGGAGAAAAGGCAGGATTAAGTAGTAAGTGGTAAGGATTAAGAAGTCAGAATTAAGAATTAAGTAGTAAGAATTAAGTAAAAACGTAATCCTTAATCCTGATTTAAGAAGTTCACCGCGACTCTGCGGTTCCATTATTTTTTTGACTTTGTCAAGAGTGCTGCAAGTTTTATCGCTTCAATCATCGGGCGAGGATTTGCTTTATTTTTTCCGGCAATATTATAGGCAGTTCCATGTCCCGGCGAGGTTCGAATAAACGGAAGCCCGATGGTTACATTTACTATTTTATTCGGATTTAACAATTTCAAGGGAAGCATTGCCTGGTCGTGATACATACAAACAATCAAATCGGACTTTTTTTTGAATGCGACTTCTGAATTTACGGGACCAGACACATCAAAACCTTTTTTGATAAGAATTTTTATTGCGGGAATTATTTTTTCCTTTTCTTCAGCACCGACCAATCCGTTATCTCCGCAATGCGGATTTAGTCCGCAAACAATTATTTTCGGTTTTTTTATATCATACTTTTTTTTGAGAAAATCACAAACAAACAGCGTACTTTTGACAATTTTTTTGATACTTATTTTTTTAGATACATCCTTCAAAGGAATATGCCTTGTCAAAAGAAGAGCTTTTTTATCATCTGCAACCATTAACATTTCTACATTTTTGACATTAAAATTTTTAGCAAAAAATTCTGTATGCCCGCCAATTCCGCCTCGCCTGCATAACCCAGTCAGGCAGACCCGCCCAACCGGATTTGTCGGGCAGGTGAATGCTGATTTTGATACCGGAGCAGTTACAATCGCATCAACTTTTTTATTCTTTACAAGTTTTAATGCTCTAATTAAAAAACTTATAGAGGCTTTATCACTTTTTTGGGAAGGTTTTCCAGAAGTAAAGTTTTCTTTCGCCACAGGTTGAGAATCTGCCGTGGCGGGCGAACCTACTCGGGAAGTGCCAACAACAACGGGATTACATATTTTTAGGACTGATTTGTCCGAAACGGCTTTTTTTACAATTTCGGGTCCTATGCCGGTCGGGTCGCCGAGGGTTATCGCTACGGTGGGCTTAATCATTTCTTTTAACCGTTAACCGCAGAGTCGCCCGGGTATGACGGCTCGCCTCGCTGCCCGCCTTGCCGCGAGGCAGGCAAAGAACTTCTTAATCCTTACCACTTACTACTTAATCCTGCCTTTTCTCTGTGCCTCTGCGGTTTCTTACTTTACATCTGACGATATATTCGATTTTTCGCGAAGATTTTTTATGTATTTTTCATACTCTTCCTGCCTTTTTTCCGCAAGAAGATATTTTTCAAGATTAACTCTAACCTCTTCATAACTCAGTTTCTGCTTTGCTTGTTTTACGTCAATTTTTAATATGTGATAACCGAACTCCGTCTTAAAAATGTCGGATATCTCTCCGACAGGTGTCTTAAAAGCCATATCCTCAAAATTTTTAACCATCATTCCTCTCACAATAAAACCGAGGTTACCGTCATTTTTCTTGCTTCCGGGATCTTCCGAATACTGTTGGGCAATCTTTGCAAAATCCTCGCCTTTTTTCAGAAGTTTTTGCACATCCTGTATTTTTTTCAAAGCAACCGATTCGTCTTTCGTTGAAGCATTTTTATCAAATCGGATTAAAATATGTCTTACAGAAACCTTTTCTGGCTCGTCAATTTTATCCCTATTTTTTTCGTAATAAGTTTTAATTTCGTCCTCGGGTAGCGAAATAACTTTTTTCACCACCGCATCTTCAATGAGTTTATTAATCATAATATCTTCGCGGATTTTATCACGGAATTTTGACAAGGTTAAATTTTGCCTTTTTAATTCGGAGTTAAACTCTGCATCCGCTTCGGCAGTCGTCAACACTTTTTCGTTCTTTCCTTTGAATCTGTCTTTTACTGTTCCTATACCGTCATCAATTTCTCTCTTACTTACCTCTATGTTTTTTTTCTTCGCTTCCTGCAAAAGCAATTTTTGGTCAATCATTTGGTCAAGAAGTTCCTTTCTTATTTCTGCGATTTTTTTGTCCATTTCATCATGAGGCATTGTATCGCTATATGTCTTTTCAATCTGGGAAATTACGGGATTTATTGCTTCATCGTAATCCGACTGCAAAATTACATCGTTATTAACTTTTGCAATTGCCTTGTTGACAACAGCGCCGTAAAGAAAGTGAGAAAGTGAGAAAGTGAGAAAGTAAGAAAGTAAAATCCACTTCCAAGTTCTACATCTGTTCTGTGTCAATTCCGTGTCCAGTTTCATTCCAATTCCGTGTTTCGTGTTCATTTTCTCTCCTTTTAATCGCCAAGAGCGAGGGAAAAGTTTCTGCAGAACCTCGATTTGCGACTTATTCGTTCCAGGAGCAAATCGCAGAGCGAGTTCTAACGAGCGTTTCAAAGAAACTTATTCCCGAGCGACCTTCATCTTTTTTCCTCCTGTCCAATTTTTTCCTGTGGGACAACCGGCTTTGTCAAAAGTTCGTAATTTACATTTGCCTTGTATTTTTTCGAAATTTCATTCAACCACTTGTCCATTTTTTCTTTTTGCAATACTTGTTTAATTTCCGTTTCAACATCTTCAAGTTTCTGCGGTTTAAGTTGTTTTCTGTCGGTAAGTTTTATGATATGATACCCTAATGGCGTTTTTATAATATCCGAAATATCACCGATTTTGATAAGTTTAAATGCTGCTTCTTCAAACTCTTTAACATACTGTCTTCTTCTGAAAAATCCAAGGTCGCCGCCTTTTGAAGCGGTTACTTTATCAACCGAATTTTCTTTTGCAAGTTTTTCAAATGCCTCGTTTTTTTTAATTCGTTCCGTAATTTTTTTTGCTTCTTCTTCCGTTGAAAGAAGTATATGGCTTACTTTTAATTCAGTTGGTTTTTCAAATTCCTCTTTGTGTTTTTCGTAGTAGTCCTTAACCTCGCTGTCACCCAACACGATTTTCTCTTTCAGCAGTTCATTCATAATTATTTCGCTTTCTAATTTTTCATAATTATCTTTAAGTCGTTTTTCTATTTCTGATAACTGTTTTTTTACCGCGGGTCTGTTTTGGATACCCTGGCTTTTTGCTACAACAAGTACGGTTTTTTCCTCCAACATCGCATCTAAATACTGTTTGCGTCCGATGTCGGTGGACAGATATTCCTGCAAGGTGTAAGGGGCATTTTTAACCGCTTTTTCAAACTCCTCAACAGTGATTTTTTCATTACCGACTGATGCCAAAACTTTTTCAGATTTTTTAGAACACCCGGTAAAAAGGGTGAATAGTGAATAGTGAATAGTGAATAAAAACAGGGTCATTGCGAGAGCCAATTTGTTGGCTCGTGGCAATCTCATCCCGAACTTGACTCGGGATTGATTCGGTCGCCACGGCGACCTTGCAATGACAAACCTAACCACCTGACCACTTAACCACTTAGATATTTTTTTCATATCTGCCTCCAATTTGCGGATTATACATAATTATTGAAAAGAACGCAAGAGATTTTTTATAAAGATAAGATTTTTTTCCGGAGACAGTGCGGTGTCCAAAAACACTTCCAGCAAATAATTCTTTATAAACCTGAACCCTTGGTTCTTTAGAACATTTATTATTTTCGACGGTTCAACAACAGTATCAGAAGAAAATTTTATTTGCACCGAAATAGATGAGGAAGTAATTTTCAGTATTCCGAGTTTTATTGCAATAAGACGAATTTTTCCAACTTCAAAAAGATTCTCGGTTTCTTTTGGAATTTTGCCGAAACGATCTTCTATTTCATTTTTAATTTCAGAAAGATTTTTCTGGTCAACTACTGTCAAAATTCTTTTGTAAAAGGAAATTCTCAAATTTTCGTCATTGACATAATTTTCACCAATAATGGCATCAACCAAAACATCAATTTCTGGATTTAGCACTTCTTCTATTTTCGTTCCTTTAATTTCATTTGAGTGCTTTTCCAAAAGCCGAAGGTACATATCAAATCCGATTGAATCAATACAGCCGTGCTGCCGTTTTCCCAAAATCTCACCGGCACCTCTTATCTGCAAATCCTTTAATGCAAGACGAAACCCCGAACCTAACTTTGCAAACTCTTTTATTGCGGAAAGCCGTTTCTCGGAAATTTCGGTAAGATTTTCCTTTCTGTAAAAAAGATAACAGTACGCTTTCGTTTTTGAACGACCAACGCGGCCACGAAGTTGGTAAAGTTGACTGAGACCAAAATTTTCTGCCCCTTCAACAACCATGGTGTTGACATTAGGTATGTCCAATCCTGCCTCAATAATCGTCGTGGAAATAAGGCAATCAAAATTTTTATTTAAGAACCCCATCATTTTTTCCTCAATCTCTTTCGGAGTCATTCGTCCGTGCAGAAAATCAAACTTTACAAACGGGAGAATTTTGATAAGATGTGTTAGACAACTTTCTATCGTTCCAATTCTATTGTGAACAAAAAATACCTGTCCTCCACGGGAAATTTCATACATAATTGCGTCCGCCACTGTTTTTTCATCATATTCCAAAAGTGTTGTTTCAACTGACTGACGTCCCAGAGGAGGTGTGGAAATTGTGGACATATTTTTTATTCCCGAGAGTGTCATGGAAAGAGTGCGAGGGATTGGAGTGGCGGTGAGATAAAGACAGTCAACATTTTTTTTGAGCGATTTTATTTTTTCCTTGTCGGCAACTCCAAAGCGGTGCTCCTCGTCAACTATTAAAAGTCCGAGATTGTTAAATGAAATATCTTTGCTTAATAAACGATGTGTTCCAATAACAATATCTATTTTTCCTTCTTTTAATTTTTCTATAATCTCAATCTGGGCTTTTTTTGTTTTGAATCTTGAGAGCGTTGCAATTTTTACTGGCCAGTCGGCAAACCGTTCAAGAAATGTCTGTTCGTGCTGTTGAACAAGAACAGTTGTGGGTGCAAGAATACATACCTGTCTTCCCGATAGAACCGATTTTAATGCTGCTCTCATTGCAACTTCTGTTTTCCCGAAACCCGTATCGCCAAAAATACATCTTTCCATCGGAACATACCCTGCCATATCATTTTTTATATCTTCAACAGCTTTTTTCTGGTCCAACGTTTCTTCGTAAATAAACTCTTCTTCAAACTGTTTTTCATAATTTGAATCTGCAACAAACGGTTGTCGCTGGACATTCAATCTTTCGGAATAAATTTGTAGAAGTTGCTGTGCTAATTTTTTTGCATTTTCGTCGGCAACCGCTTTTGTTCTTTCCCATGAGGTACTGTCTAACGGATTTATTTTTGGCGATTTTTTGCCGAGTGAGGAATACTTTTGGATACGATTGAAATCACCAACCGGTACAAAAAGTTTGTCGTTGCCGGCATACAAAATTGAAATATATTCCGCAGTAATTCCGCCAGCCGTTATTTTTTTAAGTCCATCATAAATCCCGATTCCACATCTTTCGTGAACTACAAAATCTTCTTTTTTTATATCGGACAGTGTTTCAATTGGAGTACTTGTGTCCTTGAAAAACTTCGGTGGACGAAGACGCACTTTATATCTTGAAAAAATCTCATTAGTAGTAATAAAAACAATTTTGTCGTCGTTCAGTATAAAACCTGATGCGAGTGAACCGGTAAAAATAGATTTTTCGTAAACACTGCCTAAAATCTCCGACAGATGTTCTCTTTCGCCGTCATTATTCGCAACTATAAAAATCTGAAAATCGTTACTATGCCATTGTTCGTATTTTTCTTTGAAAAGTTCCATATTGCCGTCGAAATTGAAAGATGGCAAATGCGAAACAATATCAACTTCTGAAAAGATATCGAAGGAACCGTCCCCCTGGAGGAAATAGTCAAAAATCATCGCCTCATCTAATTCCTTTGAAGGTATTATTTCAATTTCGCTCAATTCTGAAATTGAACGCTGACTTGCAACATCAATATTTTTTACTGTTTCAATAGCATTTACATTAAAAACAAGCCGACACGGTAAATCGCACTGTTCACTCCACACATCTAAAATTTCGCCCCTGACGGCAAATTCGCCGGTATCAGTTACTATGTCGGCCCTTTCATAACCGTTTTCTACTAATTGCGAAATAAAAAATTCGCGTTCAACAACATCATTTTTTTTGATTTTTATGATGGATTTCTCAAAGTTTTTTTTACTGAGAGTTTTTTTGGAAAGTGCAGCAATTGAAGCACAAAAAATTATCCGCCATGGCGGATTATTTTTTACAATTTGTGAAATTGTTTTAAGACGCAAAGGAGTATCGACTTCCGGAAAAACCAAAATCTGAGGAACAGGAAATTTAAGGATTTTTGAAACAGTTGCTATGCTGGAAGATATATCAAGAGCATCCTCGTCAGTGTTCATTGGAACAATAACATTTTTATGTAAATGATTATTTTTTGCGACGGAATATGCCAACGCACCAGAAAGATTAAGAGAGTTTAACATTTTATTAGACGAGCAACGCATTCTATATGTGCCGTTTGCGGAAACATATCCACCGGCTGAATTTCAACAAGTTTATATTTTTGAGAAAGTATTTTTATATCCCTTGAAAGGGTTGCCGGATTACAGGATGTATAAATTATTTTTTGCGGTTGAATTCTCAACAGAGAATTTAAAACAATTGTAGAACAGCCGATTCGTGGGGGATCTACGATAACTATATCTGACGCTTTGCTATAATCAATTTTTTTCAAAACATAGTCGGCGTTGCCCCGTATAAAAAATACATTTTTTATATTGTTGATTTTTGCGTTTTTTATTGCATCTGAAACTGCTGATGAAACTTCCTCTATACCGGTAATTTTTCTGCAATGTTTGGCAAGAAAAAGTGAAATCCCGCCAACGCCAGAATAAATATCTATAACATTTTCATTTCCACTGAATTGACAAAAATTTTTTATCGTTTCATAAAGTTTCAATGTTTGCTGTGTATTGACTTGAAAAAAAGAAGAGGGGGCAATTTCAAAAATAATATCACCAATTTTTTCTTTTACTCTGTCACTACCAAAAAGTTTGAAATTTTTGTTTCCTAAAATGACATTTATTTTTTCGTAATTGATGTTCTGATAAATTGATATGATTTCTGGAAACTTTTTTGTTATTCTCTCAACGATTTCTTTCATATATGGAATAAAATTTGTCTTTGAAACAAAAATAATCATAACTTCGTTGAATGTGTAGGATTGTCTTAAAATTATGTGCCTTAAAACGCCATTTCTTTTATCCTCATTATAGGGTTGAATTTTATATTCATTTATTAAATTTCTTAATGCTAAAATTATTTCGTTCGCCTTTTCCGTTTGTAAAAGACAGTTTTTAATATCAACAATATGGTGAGATTGCGGATGAAAAAATCCAGTAATTACATTGCCCGTTTTTCCTCCAATTGGCATTTGGACTTTATTTCTATATCTGAAAGGGTTGATAGCAGGAATTATTCTATTAACTTTTATATCAAAAAAATCTTGTACTATTGAAGTTTTTAATTCAAGTTGCTTTTCGTAATTTATCATTTGTAAATTACAACCGCCGCAATAAGGGCAGGGTATAGCCGAGTAGGTTCGCCTGTGGCGAAGGTGTAGGGGGTAGGGTGTAGGGTGTAGTGAATAAAAAAAAGGACAGGGCGGAACAATTCTAAAAGGGGAGGGGGAAATTATCAAAACAATTTTTGCACGGGCAAAGTTTTTTTTTGTTTCAGTTATGGAAACTTGCAGTTTGTCGCCCGGAACGGAATACGGTACCATAACAACAATATCTCCGTATCTGCCGATACCGTCGCCACCGGTTATGATTTTTTCAATCTTAACTTCTATTTTCTGCCCAACATTAAACATTTTAACACGATTTTCCAAGTGCCTCTTTACCGGTCATTCCCAAATTGATGCCGAGTTTTTTCGCATGGCTTGTTAATGCGACAACTTTACCGGCAAGCAATTCGTCAATATTTTTAACACCTTTTACTACACAGGCACAATCACCCATTTTTTCAGCCGCATCAATGTTAAGATACCCGCACATCACAAAACCCTTTTTACCGATAGCCATAACCAGCACCGCATTATTAAGGGGAATTTCAATTCCCATCACCGTTTTTTCACCAATTTTAATCTCCACTGTTTTCATAAATCTTCTCCATATTCATTTCACTATCGGTACCTTTTAACTAAAAAATTTTAAATTTAAAAAACACTTGACAAAATTATATAAAAATTGTACACCCATCTTGCAAGTGAGTAATGCCAAATACTTTGTGGTTTTTTTCTTGCTAAAATCAAATCCTAAATCACCTGACTCATCTAAATAAATATACATTTTATGTTTCAATAATTTGCTCAACTTTCTGTTTGGCTTCGGCTAAAAGTTCTTTTGCTTTTTTGTGGGATTCATGGGATTTATTGACCAAGTCGGTAATTTTTTGCTGAACGGATTTTGACAAAACCGGTATTTGCAGATTTTTAATTTGTTCGGGTTTTAAATGGATAATTATTGAGCCGCCGGCATCCCGTTCAATCTGCATTTGACCGACGATGGAATTTATGCAAAGCGATATGTACTCGGGTTCAACATCTTCTTTAACTTTTAACCGCACAATACCGCCTGCAACAATTCCTTCAACGGGTTCTTTCAAAAGATATGCAATCCCGGGAGTAGCGTCTTTGGTAAGCAAAATTTCACTTTGTTTTGGTTCGTAATTTTTTCTTAGTTCATTATATAAAACATCACTTAAATATTTTTGGTCTTTGTCTACCAATCCCTGTTTTGAAAGACTGCTTACACGAATAAATAATTTGCCTTCATCTTGATATTCGTCTGCGCCGGGTTCAATACCTTTTTTCAGCGAAACCAAATCACCGAGTAATTTTACATTTTGTTTTTTTATTTTTGATATTATTTTTTCGTATTTTGGCTGAAAATATTCAGCATCTATGCGATGAACATCTTTTGTTTCAGAGAAACTAACAACACAAGAAAGTTCATCGTCAATTTTATAATCTTTTAACCCTAACTCCTCCAAAAGTAAATCTTCTGCTTGAGAGTAAAAAATTTTTGATTTTTCTAATTCTTTTTGGCTTTCAATAACTCTATTTTTAATTTCTTTTCTAAAACTTTCATTACTTAAATATATTTTTATGTCTAAAATATCGTCAATTGTAACTGCTGGATACATTGTTGCGGTCGTTAGACGATCCAAAAGATTTACTACTGGTTGTGTTTTCAAATATACAAATAAATATTCTGGTTCTATTTTTTCTGCTTCTAAAACAGCAAAACCGGAAGAACAAACTAAATTTTTGTCATCCTCATTTACTAAACTTACAGCGTTACGAATTGGTCTTACCGTTGATACAATCACATCGTTTGCCCTCACAACCCATTGTGCTCTATCGGGCGTATTTTCTCCTAAAATTTCAGATTTATTATATTCACCCGTTGATAAATCAACTTCAGAAATTTCAATATAATTAAAAGTTTCTCCTGTTTTCGGCTTAAATTTTCTTTTAGGATTTTTTGCTATTTCTTTTATCGGTATTGCTTTTAATCTATCAAGATTTTTTATAATATCTAAATACTCCGGCTGATAATACTCCGCATCAAGCCGTTTCGCCCCTTCAAGTTGTGATTTTTGAATTATTGAATAAGTAATCATATCAGTGATATAACAATTAAAACTAGCGACATAAAAAATGACCAAAGAATAATGTCTACACTATAATCTAATTTTTCTTCTTCTTTAAATTTGAGCAGTTTACCAAACTCTAAATGTTTGTTCCAGAATTGGTCAAAATTCTCTTGTGTCATATTTTCCAGATAATTTTTTCCCATTTCTATAACTTCATTTAACAATTTCAAATATTTATTTTGCTGTTCTTTTATATTTTTATTTTCTTTAGATAAAATATTGGTCAAAGAATATAATCCATAAAGAATAACAATCAATAGTATCAATAAACCACCGATTAAGAATCTGGAATCTTTTACTAAGTTTGTTTTTCCAAAAACAGGTATTGTGAAACCAATTATTCCAATGGAAATTATCGTAAAATGTTCTATTAAATCCCGAATTTGTTTTATATTATCTATTTGAGCAGAACCATAAGTTTGGGTAATATAAAGTCGAAATTCTATGTAGTCCTCTAAAAAATTTTTCATAGATTCTTCGGGGGTCATTTTTATCTCCAGAAATCAAACTTTTCTTTTTTAGCAAATTTTATAAATTCTTCGGCGATTTCGTCAAGGTCGGTGTCAAGTTTTATTTTTTCATCGGTAAAAACACCACCGGAACTTGAGACCCTTTTGCCATTTTTGTCAATAAAAACATACTCGCCTGAATTATCCTTGCCTGATTTTTTGGATACAGCCATAAATATCGGGTAATCGTCAAGTGGTTTTTCTTTTTCATTCCATTTTTGTAAAAATAAAACTGATGTTTTAGTCCCGGTGTGCGGCTTGAATGTATTTACTTCAAGTCCCACAACTGCTAAAATTCTCGCCTTGTCAAATAAGAACTCTCTGATGTATTCCATATTTGTATTATTCAAAACACCCTGAGGTAAAACGATTGCCATTCTTCCGCCGGGCTTCAAGAAATGGATACATCTTTCAAGAAAAAGTATATGTTTGCCGAGCTTATTTACGATTTTTTTATTTTTCTTTGCTATATCGTAAAATCTTAAAATCTCTTTTTCGTCTATATCTCCGGCAAAAGGCGGATTGGTCAATATCAAATCAAACTTCAAATACTTTAATGCGTTTTGATTTTCTTTATTCTGCTCATAATCTTCAATGAATAACAAAAATTTTTTAAGAGCATCGTATCCTGTTTCGCCTTTCCAAGTCCAAGGTTCTAAACTATTCAAGCGAAAAACATTTGAAGAACCGTCGCCGGCAATAAGCATTATTGCCTTTGAAACTTTTTGCGCTTTTTCATCAAAATCAATTCCATATAAGTATTCACCTGAATATTTTATTCTGTCTTTTTCGTTCTTGATATTTTCCCAAACTTGAAACATTGTATGCACTAAAAATCCGCCGGAACCTGATGCGGGGTCTAAAACATATTCGCCGACGGTAGGATTTAACATTTTAACACACATGTCAATAACGTGTCTCGGGGTGAAATACTGTCCTTTTTCACCTTTGGAAACTTTGCTAATTAAATATTCAAACGCTTCGTCAATAATTCTCAAATCGCTTTCAAAAAGAACTAAATTTTCCAAATGACTTACTGCTGATTTTAAACTTGCGCCGTTTAATTTTATTTCTTTCTCATTTGATGCAAATACACCCTGCCATTTTTCGGTCGCACTAATAAACAAATGTGATACTCTATCAAGAAGTTCATCGTCGCTCTCACCAAGTTTCACCCTGAATTCCACAGCATTATCTTTTCTTATATTTCTTGCTGCAAACTCGTCATATAGTTTGGCAAACAACAACTTAAATGTTTCTTCAAAAACATCAATACCTTTTCTCGCCAAAACCAAATCTTCAAGATCAATTATTAAGTCTTTCAGTGATGGTTGACCTTTTTCTTTTATCTTATTTTCCAAATCCTCAATTGTTACCTTTTTGTTGATTAAATCTTCTATTTTTTCATTGTTTCTTGGAATATCTGGTAAAGTTATAAAACCGTGCGGATATGGGCGGTGAAGGACTATTAACTCTTTTCCGTCACTCCAAAAACCGATGGGAGAACCTTCGGCATTAAGATAGGATTTTAACTGCTTGATTCCTTCTTTTCTATCGGGTCTTTTTATTTCGCCGACAATCCAAACAGTATTTTTGTCTTTTTGTAAAATTACTATATCTGCTGACTTTTTTTCTACCCCCGAACCGAACCACACGGGATATTCAACTTCTATCCTGTCTAACGGATAACCGTATTCTTTCATAAGTTTGTTAATCCACAACTGGCGGATAATTTCTTCGGGTTTTGCGACTTTTTTCTTTTTGGAAACAGGACAAGCAACATAAAATTTATTTTCATCCTGGTCTAAAATAAGAACATCTATTTCTTTTTTTGAAAATTCTTTTAATTCAAACTTTACTTTTGAATCTCTGAAAATCAAATCCAATATCTCGTCTTTTGTTTTTTTGTCGTTAGCCATTTTTTCCTCACTTTTCTAAGTTCTTTTTTAATATCTCATTGACTAATTTCGGGTTGGCTTTGCGATTTTACTTGAACGACATCACAGTGTTTATTTGCTGTGTCAAATATGAAAAACCATTCTTGATATAATATTTTCTCATTTCAGAACTAAGCAATGAACCTAATTTAACCGAGTAATCGGTTTTCCTGAATTTTTCTATAGTATTTTTAATTTCCACCAACTCTTTTTTCTTTGCATTTAATTTTATTCCTTTTCGTAAAAGAAATTCTATATCAAAACAATCTCTAATTTCTTTTCTATCAAGAAACGCTTCTAGTTTATTTTTCATCATTTCTTCAAGTGTCAAACATCTTACAAGTACTTGTCTGTTTGAGTGTGGAGAATATGCTATTCTTTCACCGAATCCGTTTTTTTTTATCTTTTTTCGTAGTTCTATTTTTAATTTTCTTGGATATTTATCAGAACCGATTTCAAATAATAAAGTAAAATATTTACTTTTTGCATCTTTGACAGTATAATTTTTTCGCAAAAAAGTTGCCAAGTTCTTATAATATTTAGCATAATTTATTTTTCTAACAAACCAAACATCAATATCAGAAGAATGACGACTCATATCATTACACAAACGCAACATAGTCCCACCGACAAAAACCAGAGGAAATAAAAATCCTGCGTTTTTTAATTTCTCTAAAACCTCCATCTCAAATGCCTCATGTTTTTTTAAATCTTCCATATCTTCTCCATATAGGAAATCGTTTTCGCGGGATATTTTTTAAGCCACTTTTTGATTATTCTTTTGTCAAGTTTGTTCAAATCTATTGCCGAAATATCTAAATTGTATCTGTTGAGCGAGGACAAATAGACAGCATCTAATAACGCTTTTTCTTTTGTAGATATAAAAAAATTATTTATCTTCATGAAACCGAAATATAATTTAGGACTAATTTTCGTATAATTAAAAATCTGTTTTCCAATTTCTTTTTTTATCGTCCGTTTAATTGCAACAGATTCTATAAAATTCTGCTGAATTTGAGTTGTTACATCATAATAACTTAATGCAGAAGAGAGGGAAATATACGAAGGGACTTGAAACATGTTCGCAACAAAATAAAAATCTTTTTCGGTTAATGTTTTCCATTTTTCAGCAAGAACATAAAAATTTCTTTTTAAACGAACAAAATATCCGTTTTTAACGTAACGGCTACAAGACACACGTGCCGATCCATATGAAATATCAAAAACACTTGCGACATCTTTACAAGTAAAATATAATCTATTTAAACTTTCAAGTTTTTGTTGGTTCATATTTGTAAGAACGGTTAGTTAACATTTTTGCTAACTTATTGTATTTAACCAAATTCTGTTTGTCAATAAAAAAATTATCCTAACTTCTTTTTTAATATCTCATTAACAAGTTTCGGGTTGGCTTTGCCGTGGGATTTTTTCATAACACTGCCAACAAGGGAACCGAGTGCTTGTTGCTTGCCCGACTTATATTCAGCAACTGTTTTTTGATTTTCAGCAATCGCTTCATCAACAAGTTTCTCAATCTCTTTTTCGTCTGAAATCTGGACAAGCCCCTGTTCTTTAACTATATCAGAAGCGTTTTTTCCGGTATTATACATTTGCTCAAAAACCGTTTTCGCTATTTTGCCGGAAATTGTGCCGTCTGATATAAGTTTGAGCATTTCCGCAAGGTTTTCCGAAGAAACGGGGGAGGATGTTATATTTTTATTTTCGGCATTTAATTTCCCCAATAATTCCGTCGTAATCCAGTTTGATAATTGCTTCGCAATTTCCGGGAAGTGGGAAGTGGGAAGTGGGAAGTGGTTAAGGCAATTTTCAAAATAATCAGCGAGAGATTTTTCGGATGTCAGGACGCCTGCATCATAATCCGAAAATCCGAATTTTTCTATGAATCTTTTTTTGCGGGCTGACGGTAATTCAACCAGATTTTTTCTTATAACATTGAGAAACTTTTCATCAATTTCAACAGGCGCTAAATCCGGTTCGGGGAAATATCTGTAATCGTGTGCCTGCTCTTTTGAACGCATTGAAACCGTTATGCCGGATTTTTCGTCCCAAAGCCGTGTATCCTGAACAATTTTTTCGTTTGAATTCAACGCTTCTTTTTGCCGTTCAATTTCATAATTTAGCGCATCCCTGATTGCCTTAAATGAATTCATGTTTTTTAGTTCAACTTTTACTCCGAGTTTTTTTTCTCCAACGGCACGAAGCGAAATGTTTGCATCACAACGCAATGAACCTTTTTCCATATCACAGTCGGAAATTCCGATATATCTTAAAATGGCTTTCAGGTTTGTTAGATATTGATATGCCTCATCAGGAGAAGAAATATCGGGCTCGGAAACAATTTCTAAAAGTGGTATGCCTGTTCTATTGTAATCAACGAGTGAATACTCCAACTCTTGCGAACCAATTGTATGAAGAAGTTTTCCAGCATCTTCTTCAAGATGGATTCGTGTAATACCGATTTTTTTCCCGAAGGACGAAGGGGCGCCATCAATTTCAATTTCCAAAAATCCTTTTTCACAAAGTGGAAGTTCATACTGCGAAATTTGATAATTTTTTGGCAAATCAGGATAAAAATAATTTTTCCGTGCAAAGATTGAATGTTTTGCAATTTTACAATTTAATGCAATACCGGTTAAAACAGCAAACTCAACTGTTTTTTTATTCAAAACAGGAAGAACTCCTGGCTGACCAGTGCAAACGGGACAAATATTTGAATTTGGTTCGCCTCCAAATTCCGTTGAACATCCGCAGAAAAGTTTTGACTTTGTTTTCAGATGGACATGAACCTCAAGTCCAATAACGGTTTCATAATTTAACATACTTAACACCTCTCTAACAATCTGATCTTTCTCCGAAGGAGTCCCTTTTGGACAACAATTTTATTATACAAAATTATTTCTACTAAATCAATTGCAAGTTGACATTTTGTTTCCGATTTTGTAGAATTCCTCAATGCTAAAATTTAACCTGGCTAAAAAAATAATTTTAGAAAATATAAATCAACTACCCGCCGAAACAATTACTCTGAACGAAAACTGTCTGAATACTGTCATTGCCGAAAATATAATTTCTTCGGAAAACATTCCTAATTGTGACAACTCTGCTATGGACGGCTATGCAGTCAAATATTCCGACATTCAAAAAATTCCTGCGTTGTTAAAAGTTGTTGGAGAGGTAAAAGCAGGCGACATTTTTTCCAAAAAACTGTCCGCTAAAGGCGGATCCGCCTCAGGCGGAAAAAAGTTATTTGGTGAAGCAGTAAAAATTATGACAGGTGCACCGATTCCAAAAGGTGCTGATGTGGTTGTAATGGTGGAGGATACAGAGAAACAAATTACAAATTACAAATTACAAATTACAGATTTTGTAAAAATCTTAAAAACAGTAGAAAGAGGAGCAAATATACGGAAAGCGGGGGAGGATATAAAAAATGGTGAGATGATTCTTAAAAAGGGAATGATTCTCAACCCTGCTCAAATTGGATTACTTGCATCCATCGGGAAAATAAAAATCAGGACGGTAAAAAGACCAAAAGTAGCAATTATTACAACAGGTGACGAGATTGTTGATGCATCAGTAAAAAAACTCCCAAAAGGCAAAGTCAGAAACTCAAATCTTTGGACAATTACCGCTCTTCTAAAGAGAGATGGAGCAATTCCAATTCAACTTGGAACAGTCCCGGATAACTTATCAAAAACAAAATCGGCAATTAGAAAAACAATCTCTTTATCTGATGCTGTAATAATTTCAGCGGGAATTTCGGTCGGAGAATACGATTTTGTGAGAGTTGCACTGAAACAACTCGGTGCAAAATTTATAATTTCCCAAGTTGCAATGAAACCCGGCAAACCATTTGCGTTTAGCAAAATTAGAAGCGTCCCCATTTTTTCACTACCGGGAAATCCTGTTTCAACTATGGTTACATATGAAGAACTTGTAAGACCTGCAATATTAAAAATGATGGGGAAACAATCAACATCGCTTCTGGTGGTAAAAGCAATAATCCAAGATGATATTTATAAAAAACATGGGAGAAAAGAGTTTATCCGAGGTGTGTTTACAAAAAAAGGTGGGGAATATTTTGTGGAATTAACAGGAACACAGGGTTCAGGGATACTTAAATCAATGTCAAAAGCAAACTGTTTTATTGTGCTTGACGAAAAAACTTTACTTGTCCAAAAAGGTTCAGAGGTAAATATTGAGATATTAAATAAGGTATAAATAAATGTCAACAGTATCAATTATAAAATGTGCATCATATAGTAATAATGTCGAGTCAAAAGTTATAGAAGCAGTAAAACTTCTTGGCGGAACAGAAAAATTTTTCAAAAGTGGGCAAAGGGTTTTAATAAAACCAAATATACTTTCTGCGAGAGTTCCGGAAAAAGCGGTAACAACACATCCCGAGGTTGTGCGGGCAGTAATACGACTTGTCAAATCGACGGGAGCAATTCCTGCCGTCGGTGAAAGTCCGGGCGGCGTTGTTGCCGGCGCAGAAAAATTCTGGGAAAAAAGCGGAATAAAACAAATTTGTGAGGAAGAAAACTGCCAGATGCTTTTTTTTGAAAGAACCGGTACCATCTGCGTTGCTTCAAAAAATCCTAAAAATAAAACATTAAAACAACTTGAAATTGCAAAACCCTGCCTTGAATATGACTGTGTAATATCTGTGCCCAAATTCAAAACCCACAATCTTGTTTTCTTTACCGGTGCTGTCAAAAATCTTTACGGATGTATTCCGGGCTTAAGAAAATCAATGTATCACAAATTCGCACCTCATCCCAACGAGTTTTCGGAAATTATCGTTGATATTCTCGCAATAGTAAAACCAAAACTCTCAATAATGGATGCTATAATAGGAATGGAAGGCGAGGGCCCATCGGCGGGCAAACCAAGAGACATTGGGTTGATCATTGCATCGGATGACGCTGTTGCTATGGATACAGTAATGTGTGAAATTGCCGGATTTAATCCAAAAAAAGTTTGCTACTTAAATTCCGCAGCGGAACTAAAACTCGGCATAAATGAAATTGAAAAAATAAAAATTGCCGGTGAAAAACTTGAAAATGTAAAGTTAAAAAATTTCAAAATCCCGACAAATTTTTATCTGCATTTTATACCAAAATGGTTTGCAAAATTTCTCGGAAAATTTATAACTGCATTGCCGATTATGGACGGGAAAAAATGTACAAAATGCATTACCTGTATAAAATCCTGCCCTGTCAAGGCGATAGAACTAAAAGGAATTTCCAACGTTCCAAAAGTGGACAAATCAAAATGTATACTGTGTCTATGTTGCAGTGAACTCTGTCCGGAAGATGCAGTTGAAATAAGATATTCCGCATTAATAAGATTTTTGTTGTTTGTAAGAAAACTTCGTAACCAAATCAAAGACATTTACCACGGAGTGCACGGAAGAAAGACAGAATTAAGTGGTAAGTGATAAGTGATAAGTGGTAAGGATTAAGGATTAAGTTTTTACTTAATTCTTACTACTTAATTCTTAATCCTGACTTCTTAATCCTTATTCAAGTAGTTCTCCGTGTTTTCCGTGGCAAGGTTTTTTATACTTTTCTACCACGTTAAGAAAACGCTTGACAAAAATAACAAAATTATTTATACTAACACCATTATGCAATTACCAATTCAATTAGAGACAATCATCGAAAAACTTAAAAACATAAAACTTCCTTTTTCCAAACCGAAAGAGGTCTTGGGAATTGACATTGGTAATTACTCGGTAAAAATGGTCCAGATGAAACTTTCTGGCGGCAAATGGATTCTTGAAAAATATGCCGAAGAAGTTATTGCAAATCCAGACCAGGCAGAAACAACGCCGATTGAAAAAAAACAATTGGCAGTTGATGCTATTAAAAAAATTATCAACGAACAGAAAATAACCGCAAAGGATGCAATAACATCCGTCTCCGGTAGTTCCGTTATTGTCCGCTATGTAAAATTTCCAAAACTCACCCAAGAGCAACTTTCAAAAACAATCCAGTTTGAGGCAGAGCCGTTTATTCCTTTTCCTATTCAAGATGTAAATATAAGTTTTCAGATTTTAGATGATGTAATGGAAGATGGTACTCAAAAAATGGAGACAATTTTAGTTGCCGCAAAAAAGGAAATCATTCAGAATAAAATAGACATTTTGATGGAGGCAGAATTAATACCGATTGTTGTAGATGTTGATTCTTTCGCACTTGAAAACTCAATATCAGTTAACGCATCGGAAGAAGAACTTAAAAATATTTATCTCGTGATAAACTGCGGAACGGCAACGACAAACATATCCATCATTGAAAACGGAACATCCCGAGTTGTCCGTGATGTTTTTGTTGCATCATCAAGTTTCACAAAAGCAATTCAGCGAAATTTTCAGATTGGCTGGAAACAGTCAGAGGAAAAAAAATTAAAATCCGCAATTTTTGTTACACCCGAAGAAAAAGAAAAGGCGCTATCCGAAGGTAACGACGAGGCACTTCAACTTTCAACAATTTTGATATCACCCGCGAGAGAATTGGTTGCCGAGTGCCAAAGGTCAATAGATTTTTATCAGACACAGTCATTAACAGAAAAGACAATAGACAAGGTCTATTTATGTGGCAGCGGAGGATTACTGAAAGGGCTTGACAAATATATTGAATCACAAGTTCACATTCCCGTTGAGATATATAATCCTTTTTCAAAAATAGCCGACGATTATGTCCCAGTGGCGGGAGCATCGGAATCAAATGCAACAAAATTTACACAGTATGCCGTTGCCGTGGGACTCGCAACGAGAAAAAGGGGCGACATTCGGTAAGGCAGAGATTGGGAGATTATGAGATTATGAGATTAGGGTTTGCATAATAAGTCCCCCAATTTCTTAATTTCCTAATCTCTCAATCTCCCAATTTCTTAATCTCTGGTGTTACAATGACTAAAATAAATCTTATTCCAAAAGAAGCAATAATAAAAGAGGAACATCCTGAACTTGCGTTTTTGGCAATTGGAGCGATTGCTATTATTGTGTTTGTTTTGGGTTACAGTTATATAGCAAAGATATCCAAGCGGGCGGCACTTAAAAAGGAAATTGTTACTGTGGAAAAAGAACTTGCACAACTTCAAACGGTAATTGACCAGATCGCAAGGATAAAATCACAGCGTGATGCAATCAACTCTAAAAAAACGGCAATGGAATTACTTATAAAAACCCGGCTTCTTTATCCGATTCTTATGGAAGATATCGTAAAAACATTGCCAAACGGAATGTGGCTTACAAATCTAAATACAAAAAGTGGAGATACCACTACACTAACATTCGCCGCTGTGGCATATGATAATTATATTATAGCGGACTTGTTACAGGCACTTGAGGATTCTAAATTATTTCGAAAACCGGAGATAAGCGGAATTACCTCAACCATCGACGCAAAAGGCGTTCAAACAAAACAGTTTTCTATAATAGTTGATTATGTAAATCAGGAATGGAAGTAAAAACGGCAATTAAAAAATTGAAAAGATTAGGAAAGATTGAAAAAGATTTTCCGCCAAGGGCGGATCTGCCTTTGGCATGATAATTTTTCATAATCTTTTTAATTGGTTGTAATATCAGAACTTTGTTAATTCCTAAAAATGGCACCGACGACCCAAAAATTATGTCTGACGATAAAATGGTTATAATCCCTGGTAGTGTAGCCCCTTGTGGGCGTTTTTCCGTCGGTAACAGGTGCTCTACTACGGGCATAAAGCCCGAAATTTACCCCGTAGTCAATACGGGGCTACTAAAGGACGCATTTTTGAGACGGACAAAGGGGCTAAAAAGTGCCAATTTTTAACAAAGTTGTGAGAATAATATTCCTTTTATTTCTGGCATTATATGGAACATTAAATTCTGCTGAAGTAATTTCTAATATATCGCTTATTGATAAAATAGGTAAAGATAAGTTTCTTGAAGAACTGCCTGCGGAATCGTTAAAAGATGATAGAGCATTTAATTATGCAAAAGGCATCTTTAGAAAATTAACTGAGTTTAATTCCAATAGAAATCACGGGGATATAAAATTGCTTAAAACGGCTCGTGTTCAAGGCAGGTCAGAGTATATGACAGGCGAAATTCTAATTACCAGAGGCATGTTAAATATGATGCACAATGAATCGGAATTTGCCTGTTTTATTGGCCATGAAATCGGGCATCAAACATTAAATCATTGGAAACGCAAGGAACAGAAATCTGAACAACGTGATTTGGGACAGATTAACAGGAATAAACTTTCCGAAAATGCTTCTAAAAAGGTGGAGCATATAAAAGACGACCAAGATTTACAAGAGATGCTTAACGAATTCAAAAAACAACAGGATGCATACAAAAAGCAGCAGGAAAAGGACGAAATTGAACAATCGGGGTGGTCAAAAGAATTAGAAATAGAAGCGGATAAGTTTGGGGCAGAACTTGCTGCAAAAGCCGGCTATGACCCGTTTTCTCTCTGTGATCTTTTTGAGCGGCTTTCAAAAAGAATAGAAGATGATGCAACATATAGACAAAAAAAACTAACAGGGACCCATCCGGCATTGGTTGACCGGGCAGTAGAATTAAGAAAATATCTTGAAGCAAAAGAATATGTTCCCGAACAAGGGGTAAAGAACACAAAAAGTTACCGTGAAGCGATGGATGGATTGGCTAAAATCAAAACCGGAGAAACTCTGGAAAAGGCGAGAATGAAGGTGGATCAGTTTCTTAATGGATTAGGTTCAGGAAACAAGAAACATTTTGTGGACGAACTTATTTTTCAGGATTCGCCGGATTGGGATGCCAGTCCGCCTGACGACCCGCAGAAGGTCAAGGATTCAATAGACAATGCGTTAAAGAATATTGAATATTGGCACAATAAATATGGTGATTATATTTGTAATATTTTTGCTGATGATGTTGCTTCAAGATTAGGATGTGCTGATTTCAAAAATCAAAATGGTGATCCTTTAACTGCAAATCAAATCTATGATTTTATTTCAAATAATTCAAGCTGGCATGAGATCACCAATCTTAAAATTGTGCAGGATTATGCAAGAGAAGGCTACTTGGTAATAGGAGTTTCCAATAACCTTTCAGGATCTGGACACGTTGTTGTTGTTAATCCATATGGGAATCTTAGATATTCGGACAACGCTGGTACGGATGTGCCTTCCGTATATGATTCCAATTATCCTGATCCAAACTTGCCTAATACATCAGGAAATTCTTGGAGGTATGATGATAATTCTGCCGATACACCAAAATGGTTTTATAGAAGTCAGTAAGACTTAAAAGGGAATAAAGTTTATGAAAACGAAATCTATATCTTTAGTAATTCTTGCTTCAGTAACTATTATTTTTTCTGGGATTAGTGTAATTCATGCTTCATCTTGGGAAACTGTTGAGTTTTTTACTTACGATTGGAACAATGACGGTAAACCGTGCACATTTCTTCTGGAAACACCGAAGAATAGGATTCACGAACCAGGAGAGTTTACAAAGATTACGATACAAGTCCCCGGAAAAAAAGGGTTTGCTTTGGAATATAAATATGGTCTTACAGATTTTAGGCATTATTCACTTTCTCGTAAATCTGTTGTTCCAATTACCAATAATCTGTTGGCTAATTTATCGAAATTTGTTGTATTAGGTCCCGCTGAAAAAAATAAAGCAGAGAACTCTCTTCTATTTGTATTTGGATGGGAATATGCAAGTCAGCCAGGGATGCTGTATGTAATTGCCTTAAACAGAGAGAAATATCCTGAGGTCATTTTTAGGGGACAACTCGACCTGATTGGGATTGAATATATGAGTGAAAGCGGACAGACTAAATTAATAAGTTACGGTTCTTATAGTGATATAGTCGGGTGGGGACGTAGATATGTTTTTAACACATATTCACCAAGGCATGTCTACTCTATCAAAAAAGTAAATGGTAGTATGTCGATGGTTTTTGATCAACAGTTGACAGAAGAATATAACAAAAAGAACTATGCTTGGGCCGGAATTAAACCGAGGAAAGACCTTGTAGTAGTAAGTTTTCATGATGGAAGCAGCCGGAAACCAGAAGTCATGAATTTAAAAGATGCGAAGACTAAGTATAGAAATTAAGATAGAAAAGTTAGGGGACGGAGTTGACTTGGTTGACATATGATTTCTCCATATTTGAACGAATTTAGCAGTTATCTTTTTGAAGTAATTTTGCCACATTAGGTTCTCAATTGTGACAATAATCAAGAGATGAAATTGTGAAATCATTAGATATTGAATTTTTGAGGCGGCAGGCGATACCGATTGAAATTGGCGAACTTATTTTTCAGGATTGCGCCGGATTGGGATGACGGTCCGCCTGACCCGCAGAATGTCAAGGATTCTACTCAGAAAGCGAAAGCTTTGTTAGGGAAACCTTATTCTGAATTAGATTGTTCAAAAACAACACAATCTATATATCCTCAATTACCAAGAACTGCACAAGAACAGTACAATTACTGCAATGATAATAATTGTTAGATAACGATACGTTCTATGATAGTGTTCTTTTCTTCTTTTACGTATTGAGATGGTGTTCTGTAATTTAATTTTCTAAGTCTTTTAGACATATTGTATTCATTGATAAACTCAATAAGTTTTCCGTTCATCTCAAT
>JAZDKR010000032.1:0-36233 GCA_043802785.1 Elusimicrobiota bacterium | reverse complement strand
CCCATTCTTTAATTGCCATAAACGTAATTCCTGTTCTCCTTATCGGCCGTCATGAAATAGTGAGAATTGTTCCGTTGAATATTTTTTATGATTTTTCTCAGATTTGTTATCATAAAAATCCGATTGAACCGTTGAATTTTTTAATCGTTTTTCTATTATTCGGCAGTACTCGGCATTTATTTCAAAACCCACATAATTTCTATTATTTTTTTTACCCGCTATTGCGGTCGTTCCTGTTCCCATAAAAGGGTCAAGGACAACTCCGTTTTCCGGAGAACTTACTTTAATAATCCTTTCTATTATGTCCAACGGTTTTTGCGTGGGATGTTTCTCTCTTTCCGGAGCCTCGGCATGTATTCTTGCGACACTCCATATATCTTTCGGATTGTATCCGACTTCAAGCCATTTTTTACCGACGAACCTCGGTCTTGTCCTCGCTTTTTTTGTTACTTCATCGTAAGGAATTCTTACTGCATCAATATCAAAATAGTATTTTTTGGATTTGACAAAAAAACCGATGTTGTCGTGAACGGAAGAAAATTTTCGGGTGCTGCCACCCATACTCGGCACTCTTCTATCCCAGATAATTTCGTTTATCATTGTTATCTTGGTTTTCATGTAACTAAAAATTTCAGGACTGTATTTCCAAGTGAGAAAAATGTAAAAACTTCCGGTATTTTTTAATTTTGGAATCACCGCATCAATCCATTTTGCCGACCAAAATAAGTATTCTTCTGGATTTAATTTATCCGAATTATTGCCATAATCCTTACCCAAACAGTAGGGGGGATCCGTAACTATCAAATCAACTGACTTGTCAGGTATTTTGTTAATTCCTTCTATAGCATCCTCATTAAAAATGCGATTCAAATATTTGTTCATTTTAGCACGATACTTTTTGATTTTCCCTGCAATAAAGATAAAAATTTCTCTCGTGTTCTATGTTGTGGGTTATGTTTATAGTATGCCTGAATTTTATCATTGCGGGGATTTACATATATCGGTAAAAACTGTGGTGAAAAAACATATAAATAATCCGGGTCAAAGTGGATATTGACATTTTGGAAATGAATGCCGAAACAAGCATAAATTAAATTATACGATGGGTTACTGCTGTATTGCATATACAGTTTTTCGACGGCAGCAATATCGTTTTTATTTTGCTTTTTATCCCCAGCACTACTGATTTTCACATTCACATAATAAATGCTTTCATCTGTTTTAATTGTACAATCGTGCAAACAGGTATCAGGCATACTAAAATCAACATCAGTAAGTCCCAATTTTGTCGCATTATATTTTGCTTGTTGTACAATTACCTGCTCAACAATCCAACTAACAGAGCGAGTGTGTGGTTTCAGTCCGTAAGGCAGGATTTTTTCATCGGTGATATTAAATGATGGTAAGATTTTAATGAGATTTTTGCAAATTTTCCCTATATTTTCAATATCTTTTATAATTTTTTGCGTTTTTGTAGTTAAAATCATATCTTTGTTTGTTCCATCGTAGCGTTTAGCGTTGCTTCATCTTCTATGTTGAATGTTTTTGCTTCTGGTGAAATTTTTCTAATCATTCCTGATAAAATACTTTTAGGTCCGAGTTCTATAAATGTATTGCAACCTTGTGCAATCATTTTGTCGATTGAATCTATCCACAAAACCGGCGAAGCAATCTGTTGGACAAGTTTTTCAGGAATTTTTGAACCATCAGTTGTAATTTCAGCATCGCAATTTGTAACTATTGGAAATTTTGGACTCTTGAAAGTGTATTTTTTCAATTCTTCTTTCATTTTTTCTGCGGCTTCTTTCATTAACGATGAATGGAATGCACCAGAAACCGCGAGAGGTATCGCCTTGATTTTTTTCGTATTCGCGGAGTTTATCCCGCACTGCGATGCGGGGCTCACCCACGACTGAAGTCGTGGGCTACATAATTGCTTCGCTTTTTCAATTGCAGAAATTTCTCCGGAAATAACTATTTGACCTGGTGCATTAAAATTAACTGCTTCGCAGATTCCTATTTTTCCTGCTTCATTACAAATTTCTTCAACAACGTTTCTTTCAGCACCCAAAATTGCTATCATCGTGCCTTTTGTTTTTTCACAAGCGGACTGTATAAACTCTGCTCGTGCATTTACAAGTTTTAGAGCATCTTCATATGATAAAACTTCTGAGGCAACTAATGCTGAATATTCGCCAAGCGAGTGACCAGCAGAAAATTGCAAATTGCAAATTGCAGATTGCAAATTAAAAACCTTAAAACAGGCAACTGACATGGTAAAAACGGCGGGTTGGGTATATTTTGTTTGAGTCAATAAATCCATTGGTCCTTCAAAAATAATTTTTTTGATGTCGTAACCGAGTATTTCATTCGCCACATCAAAAGTTTCTTTTGCAACGGGATATTTATCGTATAATTCTTTTCCCATTCCGACATACTGTGATGCCTGTCCCGGAAAAACAAGTGCAGTTTTGCTCATATAATTAAAAATCCGAGATTAGGAAATTAGGAGATTGGGAGATTAGGAAAAATCAAAACCCTAATTTCATAATCTCGTGTTTTTTAATCTCTTAATCTCCCAATCTCCGTCTTTACAACCTTATTACCGTGGCACCCCATGTTAATCCGCCGCCAAAAGCAACAAGAATCACGATATCGCCTTTCTTTACTTTTCCCTCACAAATTGCTTCTTCAAGTGCAATAGGTGTTGTTGCCGCTGATGTATTTCCATATTTCTGTAAGTTTAGAAAAACTTTATTCATCGGCATATTTAATTGTTTTGCCACCGCCTCAACTATTCTTATGTTTGCCTGATGAGGTATAATAAGTTTTACATCGTCAATACTAATTTTTGCGAGTTCAATCGCTTTTTTAGCAGCATCAGCCATCGTCCTAACCGCAATTTTGAAAATCTTACTGCCTTCCATTTTCATATAGTGAAGCCGATCATCCACTGTTTTATGTGTTGCCGGATTTCTGGATCCACCGCCTGGAATCGAAAGTAAATCACCATAGTTTCCGTCGGCACCCAAATAGGTAGAAAGTATTTCGCTATTTGAATTTGTCTTTCTGAGTATCATCGCCCCAGCCCCATCGCCGAGCAGAACACAGATGTTTCTATCAGTCCAATCTGTTACGCTTGACAATTTTTCTGCACCTATCACCAGAACAGTTTTGTAGGTATTGGAGTTAATAAAAGATTTTGCTATTGTCAGTGCGTAAATAAAGCCTGAGCACGCAGCAAAGACATCAAATGCCACCGCGTTTTTTGCCCCGATTTCTTTTTGAATAAAACATGCTGTTGATGGAAAAAACATATCCGGTGTGATTGTGGCGACAACTATTGCATCTATTTCTTCTGCTGAAATTTTTGCTTTTTTTAACGCTATGTTAGCGGCATTTGCTCCCAAATCAGACGTGGCTTCGGTGTCTTTTGCGATTCGTCTTTCTTTAATACCCGTTCTTGTTGTTATCCATTCGTCAGATGTTTCAACCATTTTTTCCAACTCGGCATTGGTTAAAATTTTTTCGGGAAGATATGAGCCGATGCCTATAATTTCAATTCCCATGTTCGTTTCTCCCACTTACCTGCCTGCCCACTTCTCATCGAGGCGAGTTGGCAAGGCAGGTCAAAGCACTACTTTTAGCAATTTCCTTTTTTATGTTTTCAATCATATTATTTTTTACTGATTCAATGCATACTCGTATTCCATTTTTTATTGCCTTTGCATTTGAAGAACCATGTCCGATGATGCACACACCGTTAACTCCCAAAAGTGGTGCCCCACCATATTCGTCATAATCAATTTTCTTTTTGATATGTTTGAAAACGCTTTTCAATATAAGTGCCGCTGCCATAATACGAACCGGATTTTTTTTCATTTCGTCTTTTATAAGTTGAACTAAAAATCCGCTAATACCTTCACTTAATTTTAGAACAACATTACCGACAAATCCGTCGCAGACCACCACATTTACATTTCCTTTTGGAATGTCTCGTCCTTCTATATTCCCAAAAAAAATTTAGTCCAGATTCGGAAATAAGTTTATATGTTGCTGTCGTCAGTTCATTTCCTTTCGATGGTTCTTCACCGATTGATAAAAGTCCTATTTTCGGTTTTTCTATATTGAAAAGGTTTTTGTAATATACTGAACCCATTACTGCAAACTGTAAAAGATTTTTCGGTTTTGAGTCGACATTTGCGCCAATGTCAATTATTATGCAAGGACTTGCCAGTGTGGGAAATACAGTTGCGATTGCCGATCTTGAAACACCTTCTATTCGTTTTAGTGTCATAAGAGCGGTTGCGTTTATTGCACCTGAATTGCCTGCCGAAAAAAATCCGTCTGCCATACCCTCAGCGACAAGTTTCATTCCTTTTACAATTGAAGAATTGGGTTTTAATCTTACAGCATCAACCGGTGAATCATGCATCGTTATTACTTCTTCCGCATGAATTATTTTTATCGGCAGGTTTTGAACATTTCTATATTTTTTCAATTCTTTTTTTATTTGCGACTCATCTCCAACCAACAATATTTCTTTGCCGTATTCCTTTGCTGCATCTATTACGCCGTTCACAACGACGGATGGGGCTGTATCGCCGCCCATTGCATCAACAATTATTTTCATAAACGCAGATTAACTACAGAGATTAAGAGATTAGGGAAAAGGCAACACCTAATCTCTATTTTCTATTATTTGCCTTTCTTCTCTTCTTCCGATTTTTTCTCTTTAATTTTTAGTACAGAAACATTGTTATAAAATCCACACTTTGGGCATACGCAATGCGGAAGTTTCGGTGATTTGCACTGCGGGCACAGTCCTATATTTTCCGCCGCAATTTTCCAGTTTGCTCTTCTTTTGTTCTGTCTGGATGTCGAATGCCTTCTTTTCGGATTTGCCATAAAATTAGTCCTCCAATTCTCCTCTTCCACAAAAACTCATTCCGTTCCTATCGGGCGTACCAAGATCATCAATCACCTCTCCATCCGATAGCCCTTATCAAATGGAATAAGTTTATAACCCTCACTCCTCAAGAATTTTACTACCTCTTTATGCGTTCTTTCAATTTTCTCTTTCAGAGTTAAATCCTTGTTTTCGTCGTGCATCTCTTCACGGATTTTGTGAAGTTCTCTCATAAATTCTGGTTCTCTAGGTTTTTTAATATTCATTTATTCTTACCTCCATATTAAATCTCTTGAGGAGAAATAATATCTACTGGTTTATACCCCTTTAAAATATTTGTTTCTGTTACCATCTGTCTTGTTTTATATTTTACAAGATGATCAAAGTTCCAACTAACTAACAGAGATATATCATGTAGAGTAACTATGGCTATATGCAGTGCGTCTGCTCTATATTTTACAGGAATAATTCTGTTCTTTATATATAAATCCGCTAATTCTTCGGCTTCTTCTACTACGGGAAGAATAGTTATTCCTTCAACTAATGCTAATAATTTTTCTCTTCTCGCAGGGTCTTTGGTTCTCTGCAGTTCTTTTATTGTTATTTCTGAAATATATATCTCATAATTCTTTAACTTTTTATGAAAAAAGTAGATGGTTTCCTTTTGAATTATTTTATCTCTTTCATCATAGTAAGCACTGGGTACCGAGGTGTCGAGATATAAGGTTTCTTTCTTCATTTCAGTTTTTATCCTTTTTATAATCTGTCGTTACCAACATTTTTCCTTTTTGTTAACCAAAAATTAAAACACTACTGCAATTAATAGTCCTAATATAAGTAGGACAATTCCTACCACCCGCATTAATATAATCGATTTTTTTACCCCCAATATAGCAACCGTTTCTGGTGTAGCAAATGGAAAAATTATTATAAGTATCCCTATAAGAGATATGTCAGATCCCACGACATAATTTACTATTTCTTCGCAAACCAAAGAAGACACTGCTATAACTGAAACGGTGGAAAGCCCAATGATCACTAAAAAGAAAAATCCAAATCGCTTTGCATAGTCAGCAACTTTTTTGAAATACCTTTCATGCTCGGACGAACAAACATAAAAAATTTCTTTGTGAGCTCTCATGCCAAATCTGTTAGGCACAATTACTTCAATCTGTTTCAACCCCTCATTTTTTTTATAGCACCAAACGCAACGCTTTGTTGTGATACTCAACATTTCCGTGGCACTAATGCTTCGCATATAATCTCCCTCTTTCAAAATTACAACGAGATTAATTCTACATTTTTCTTTGTGAATTGTCAATAAGTTTTTTCGTTTCCCTCGCTATTACAATCGCTTCGTTGGTCGGAATTACATAAATTTTTATTTTTTTCGCCGAAGGCGAACCCGTCTTTGGTGGGGATTTTTCATCCGTTATTTCCATTTCACAATCAACACATTTTGAATTTTTTTCATCGTCAATACTTATTCCAAGTGAATCTAAATCGGACAAAATCTTTCTGCGTATCAGCGGTGACCTTTCGCCGACTGCTGCCGAGAATATGATGTAATCGCATCCATTAAGAACACCAAGATATGACGAAATATATTTTTTTACTCTATAGCAGAACATTTCAATTGCAATCGTTGCCATTTCGTTCCCTTCCTCTGATTTTTTTATAATAGTTCGCATATCGCTGCTTATTTGTGATATTCCCAGAAGTCCGCTTTGCTTGTTTAAAAGTGATTGCACATCGTTAGTTTTTAATGATTCCTTCGACATCAGGTGAAACGGAATAGACGGGTCTATGTCGCCGCATCTTGTCCCCATTATAAGTCCTTCAAGAGGCGTAAAGCCCATTGATGTTTCAACAGATTTCCCATATTTTATAGCGGTTACACTTGCACCGTTTCCGAGGTGGCAGCTGATAATTTTAAGTTTTGCTGTTGGTATTTTTGTGATTTCAGAAAGTCGTTCGGTTATATATTGGTTGGATATACCGTGAAAACCATATTTTCTGATTGAGAACTGCTGGTAAAATCTGTATGGCAGAGCATATAAATAAGCATGCTTTGGAATTGTTTGATGAAACGCTGTGTCAAAAACTGCAACCTGCGGAACTTTTGGGATGAGTTCTTCTATCGCCAGAATCCCTTTTATATGATGAGCCGTGTGAAGAGGTGCGATGTCGTAACATTTTTCAAGATTTTTTTTAACCGTTTCGTTTATGATAACCGGTTGGGTAAAATATTCTCCGCCGTGAACTATACGATGCCCTACCGCTGCAATTTCATTTTTGTTTTTGATGATTCCATTTTCTGGCGAAGTAAGAATTTCCAGTATTTTATTAATTGCCTCCGTGTGATCTTTGGCAACTATTGGTAGTTTGACATCGTTATTGGGATTATTTTTCTGTGAGTGAGAAAGTATTGAACCTTGCGTTCCGATTGCTTCAATCTGTCCCTGAGCGATTTGATGAAAGTTTGAACCTTCATTAAATTCGGGGTCAACCCCGCTCTTTCTCTGGTCTTTAGAAAGGGCGGGGTCAATGTTGAACAATTCATATTTTACCGACGACGACCCGCTGTTTAGTACCAGAATTTTCATTGTCGTTTTTAACCACAGATTTACACAGATTTGGCTTTCTTTCCTTCCAGTCGTTATTATTAAAACTGTAAATTTCGGGTTTTGTAAAAAAATAATTTATTTCAAATTTGGCAGTTTTTGACGAATCGGATGCGTGAATTATATTCCTTCTGTCATTTAATCCGTAGAGATTTCTAACGGTTCCAATTTGGGCTTTTTTTGAATCTGTATTGCCTATTATTTTTCTAACCCGATGTATTACATTTTTTCCTTCCAGCACACACAAAATAATAGGTGCGGATAATATAAACTCTTTGTAGGGCTCGTAAAAAAATTTTCCTTTGTGGGATGAATAAAACTCATCATATATTTTTTCCGTAAGTTTTAACATTTTTAACCCGACTATTTTAAAGCTCGCTTCTTCAAATCTTGAAAGCACTTTTCCCACTAATCTTTTGCATACCCCGTCAGGTTTGATGATAATGAGGGTTTGTTCCATAGACGCTGGTTACACTGATTTTTTATACGCTGATTGCCGATAGTAATGTCATTGCGAACCACGAAGTGGTGAAGCAATTTCATTGGATTGTCACGGTCTCTTTCGGAGACCTCGCAATGACGTCTGCGGTCATCTGCGATATTATCTCGTCTGCCATATCAGATGTTTTTGCTGTTCCCCCTAAATCATATGTTACAACTTTTTTGTCCGATATTACTGATTTTACTGCATTTTCTAATTTTTGTGCCGCTTCTTTTTCGCCAAGATATTCAAGCATTAAAACACCCGATAAAATCATTGCCGTCGGATTGACCTTATTTAGTCCTTTGTATTTTGGTGCTGATCCGTGTACTGGTTCAAAAAGAGCAATTTCTTCGCCAATATTTGCGCCAGGAGCAATTCCAAGTCCTCCAATAAGTCCCGCACATAAGTCAGAAATAATATCGCCGTAAAGGTTGGGAAGGACAAGCACATCATATAGTTCCGGTTTTTGCACTAACTGCATACACATATTGTCAATAAGTCGTTCTTCGTATTCAATATCCGAATAATTTTTTGCAACTTCTCTTGCAGTTTCCAAAAAAAGTCCGTCGGTAAATTTCATTATGTTTGCCTTTGTTACTGCTGTGACTTTTTTTCTTTTATTTTTTATAGCGTATTCAAATGCGAATCGGACAATTCTTTCAGACGCAAATTTTGAAATCGGCTTTATGCTTATTGCAGAATTATTTCTGATTTTTCCTTTTGATAGTTCAATTATTTTTTTTGATTCCTCGGAATCCGGCGGGAACTCAACCCCGGAATATAAATCCTCAGTATTTTCTCTGACAACTACAAGGTTTATATTCGCATATCTTGATTTGACACCTATGTATGATTTGCACGGGCGAAGGCAGGCATACAAGTCAAGTTCTTTTCTTAAAGCGACATTTACGGAACGGAAGCCGCTGCCGATAGGTGTTGTAATCGGTCCTTTTATCGCAACCTTGTTTTTTCTGATTGATGCAAGAACATTTTCAGGAAGAGGAGTGCCATACTTTTCCGCTACATCACTGCCCGCCTCTACTATTTCCCAGTCAATTTTTACACCAGTTGCATCTAAAACTCTTTTTGTTGACTCGGCAATTTCTGGTCCAGTTCCATCACCAGGTATTAGCGTAATTTTGTAATTCATATTTAACAACCTCATTCTACTGTTTTGTAACATAAATTCGGTAACATTTGTAGTCGCTCAATTTATTGAGCGCCCTTGGTTGTAGTTGCCCGGTTTATCGGACACCGTTATGCCTGATGAATCAGGCAACTACAAATGCAAATAAACTTATGTTACAATGTACTACTAACTAC
The DNA here is from genome assembly GCA_043802785.1 of Elusimicrobiota bacterium. Classification (GTDB taxonomy): domain Bacteria; phylum Elusimicrobiota; class UBA8919; order UBA8919; family UBA8919; genus JAZDKR01. Next base: position 26,893 of record JAZDKR010000032.1, on the reverse strand, counting down.
TAAATTTGTTATCGGTCAGCCAAGGGCAGATATAGTTTTTCCTGTTGAGATACCATTAAATCAATATCAAACTCCTGCACTCTTTTTTTTGCGACTTGCGAAAACTTTTTTCGCAAATCAGCATTGTTTAGCAATTTCAAAATTCTTTCAGATAATTTTTCTATCTCGTGAGGATAAACAACAAAACCGGTTAAGCCCTCCTGAACAATTTCCTTTGTTCCATCAACATAAGTTGCAACCACCGGCACTTCAGATGCCATCGCTTCAACAATTACTCTCGGAAGTCCTTCCCAAAGCGATGTTAAAACAAAAACATCAAAAATTTTTATAATTTCATTTGTATCTTTTCGCCAGCCGGTAAGAATCACATTTTTTTCTAATTCTAAATTCTTAATTTCAATCTCAATCTCATTTCTCAGAATTCCATCTCCAACAAGTATAAATTTTGTATTCGGTTTTTCGTTGCACACTAATTTTGCAACTTTTATAAAATCAAGCGGAGATTTTTGCTTCTTAAAACAGGCAATCATTCCAACGACTTGTTCGTTCGTAATGCCAAACACCCTCTTTTTTTTCTCAATCTCGCATAGACCTGATTCAGGGTTAATCTGGTAATCTTTCAGTTTTATCCCGCTTCGTATCATAGTGTATTGTAATTTATCCCCAATTTTATTTTTCAGTCCTTTAGAAATATTTTCGTAAGAAACGGCGATAAGTTTATCCGTGATTTTTGCTGTTAGCCATTCCGCAAGAATGTAAATTTTCTTTACAAAGTAATTTTGTTCATCGTTAAAACCAAAGCCATGAAAGGTGTGAATTATTTTACACAAACTGCGTTGATGTGTTGACCCGCCTGACCGGATTTGTCGGGCAGGTGTGTTGATGTGTTGATGTGTTACTCGTGAACTCGTGAACTCGTGAACTCGTGAACAGCAGTTATACAGATATGCTGCCCAGCGGCCTAAAATGCCAGCTTTTGATGAGTGTGTGTGAACAATATCCGGTCTTTCTTTTTTTAGGATTTTGTAAATTTTTAACAAAGCGATTAAATCACAAATGGGACATATCTGTCGTAACAGTTCCTTCACAAAAAATGTTTTTATGTTTTTTGTTTTGTAGTCAAGTGAACCGCCTTTTCCACAAATTAAAATTACATCAAATCTGTTTTTATCAAGATGCTCACAGGTATATAGTGTATTTTTCTGCGCTCCTCCGAGTTCCAAAAGTGTAATTATATGTGCAACCTTTATTTTTTCAGCCATTTTAGTATATTTTGTCCTTCTAAAATTGAATCCTCCATGGTTGAGTATTTCCATCCGCCGTATCTGCCGATGGAAAATATGGATTTTTTTTGTAGATATTTTTGAATTGTTTCAAGTGCCGTGTTTCTGTTTTGGTCGTAAATCACATATCCGTAGGGAATGTCAAGAATGCACTTTGAAATTATTTTATCTAAAGATTTTATTATTTTTGCATTTTGTAAGTCGGCAACAACCTTTTGGAACATTTTTTCTTTATCAATTTTTTCGTTTCGGTAGGAAATTTCTATGTACATTGAGGAAGTTCCGTTCGGGCAAAGCGATTCCGAAAAATTATGATAAAAACCTACACGGTAAAAATTGAATTTTTTTTCCGGAAAATATATCCAATGTTTATCGGAAATGTTTTCTCTTTTTATACCAAGATTTATGTTCAATACCGATGTCCACTTTAATTTTTTTGACATATTTTCGACATCCTCCGGCACACTTTTGATAAGTTTTATAAGTTCCGGCAGCGGAATTGTGGATATAAGATTTTCATATTGTATCTCACCGTTATTTGTTTTTACAATTTTTTTTGAGATGTCTATTGACGATATTTTTATGTCGGTTTTTATGTTTGGGATTTTTATCGCATCAATAAGCGATTGAATACCACCACTTTTAGGATAAAAAAAAGTAGCGTTATAACCGATCTTTTTATCGTTGTCGGTAAAAGCCCCAGTTATTACTTCATGTAAAGTTGGTTGCGGGACATAATTACCCATCCAGTCGCATGTCAACTTCCTTATATCCATTTTCCAGAGTTTTTCGTTATATGGAATCATAAAATATTTTGAGATTCCGCTGCCGAAGGTTGAGATACACCAATCGTGAAAAGACAGGGGATAGGGGATAGAGGATAGAGGATAGGGTTGGAGTTTTGCTTGGACAAGACCTTCTATGCATTCGTGAATTATTTTTTGAGGAAGGCCAAAAAGATTTGCCTGAAAAGGGTATCGTGTGAAAACATTATTTGAATAAATCCATGAATTCCGGGTTTTTAAGACAAGATTTTTTTTCAGTAATTTCTTGACAAGTTTTTTTACATATGGATTTTTTATGTGAAGAAGATGACCGGTGTAGTCATATGTAAAGCCGTTTTTATCGGTGACGGATTTACACAATCCACCAACGGTATGTTCTTTTTCCAGCAAAACATATTTTTCATCTTCCATATGATATGCAATGGACAAACCAGTGATGCCCCCACCAAGTATTACGGTATTTATTTTCACCCCACTATTCCTCCATTTTGATTTTGGAAAGTTTCCATCCGCCCAAAATTGCCAAAGTAAGTATTGTTATGTAAATTACAATTGCAACAAGCAGATGAACTCTTGAAATAACAAAGGCAGCAAAACTTAAAATTATGGCAATTAGCCAAATTAAAATTACGACATTTTTTCTGGTCAGACCCGTCGCTTCAAGACGGAGTGCAAAATGATCCTTGCTTCCCAAAAACGGGGACTTGCCTAATTTTAGCCGCAGATACATCACATAGAATGTATCAAAAATAGGAATACCGAGAATAAGAATTGGCGAATAAAGTGCGATGTCGTTAATTTTTGTGTAAGATGTTCCCAATGACAAAGCGGCAAGTACAAAACCAAGAAACATACTGCCAGTATCACCCATGAAAATTTTTGCTTTCGGAAAATTATATTTGATAAAACCGAAAATTCCACCTGCGAGTGCCGCCGCTGCAAAGTTAACATATATTTCTTCCGTCGGAAGTGCTATGAAAAGAAATGCCATCGTTGCTATAAGCGAGATGCCGGATGCCAACCCATCCATTATATCAACAATGTTTATGGCGTTTATAATTCCGACCACCCAGAGTATTGTAAGAATATCCGCAAGATACTGTGGCTGAATAAATTTTATTCGTATATCAAAACTGATTAAAATAATTGCAACGGTTATCTGCAATAAAAATTTTACCTTAAAACCAATGGTTTTTAGGTCATCAATCAAACCGACTATTATGATAAAAATTGCTCCGATTATAATCCCTCGCAAAGACCTTAATGTACCCGTCGGAAAATTTGTGATATGCCTGATTATAAAAAGTGAAGTTACAAAACCGAAAAATATCGCAAGTCCGCCGAGATATGGCGTGGCAGTTTTGTGCGTTTTTACCGGTGTTTTCGGATGGTCTATAATATCATATTTTTTGGCAATAATTATTAAAATCGGTGTTGTAATGATTGCCAGTATAAAAGATATTAAAAATGAATAAAGATAGTATATCATTTTTTCTCCTTAACTACTTGGAGCGATGAAGATCCTCAATCGACGAAGTCATTGCGAGGGCAAAGCCCGAAGCAATCTCGAGATTGCCACGAGCCGATAAATCGGCTCTCTCGCAATGACAATTTGCTTGCGAGCGACCAAAGAAATTTGCTTGCGAGCGACATTCATTTGATTAATTTTTCCAGATTTTTAATTTTGCTTAATGCAATGCCAACCCAGATACTCTCGGAATAATTTGCTACAAGAAGTTTATATGTTCTTAAAGCGAGTACCCAGTCCTTTAACTTCTCGTGACACTCTGCAATATAATACTGGGCATAATCGGTGTATCGAAAGTCGTTATAGTTTTCAAGAAATTTTTTGTATGCAATTATTGCCTCACTAAGTTTTTGTAATTTTCTATAAGTTTCTCCCATCTTGAACTGTGCATTTCCGACATGTCTATGAAGAGGGTATTTGTTGATAAGTTGGGAATAATAATTTAGTGCCGTATTGTAATCAGATTTTTTGAAAAAGAAAATATCCCCCAAAAAATAGCAGGCATCTCCGGCGAGTTTTGAGGTTTGATGTGTCGTTGTAATAGATTTGAGTTGTTCTATTGTCTTGTCAAATTCCCGAATTTCAAAAAATTTTTCCGCGAGAGCATATTCTTTTAAGACAGGTTCTTCATTAGGATAAGCGGATTTTATAAGTTTCAGCCGTGTGTTTGCGACCTTTATCCACTTACTTGACGGACATTCTCTTGATAGTTGTTCGTAAAACTTTATCGATTCCATAAAATTAAAATAATTAAAAAAATAAACATTACCGAGTTTGAATAAAACATTGTCCCTTTTTTCAAACTGTGGATATTGTTCTGTGAGTTCAATATAAGTATCTTTTAATTTTTTCAGTTCCGTTTCAGATTTGTCCATTTTTCTGAAGTAATACTCTGCTACAAGATAAAGTCCTGCAGCTTTTTTGGATATATCTTTTAGTTTATTTATAACATTTTCATAGTCCGCCAAATCTGTTTTTTCCGGTGTCTTTTCAGTTTCAATTAACATTTCAATTTTTTTTATTTTTTCAACCTCATTTTTTTGAAGGTTTAATTTGTAAAAAAAAACTCCACCAATAACAATAAAAGTTACAATCAATAATACAATCATTTTTTTTGAACACAGATTAATACTAATTTACACGAAGAATGACTTATTCCCCACTTTAGTGGGAATGTCTTTACTGGTTTTAACCGACTGAAGTCGGGTATAATTTATTCGTGTTCATCTGTGGTTCCATTTTACTCGTCTTTTATACTGTAAACACAAAGTCCCTTGTTTTCATATAACAAATTTAGATATTTTTTTTCAAATGTATCTACAATCTCAACTGATTGTTCGGTAAAATCATTTGGTCTGAAACCATTTTTGAGTCGTCCATATTCTTCATAGTTCCAAAATATATTTGTAAAACCAGCATTTCGTAATTTATTTAAAAGTTCTTCCGCTGTTTTTGAATCGTTTGCCATGTTCGTAAAAACATCCGGGTCAAATGGACCACTTGCTACCGTACGAAAATTCGTATAATAATTTCTTGCTTCACCCACGAAAAGCGTTTTTGAATTAGTGTTCAAATTTTCATTCATAAACTTTACAGCAGGATAAAAATTATTTGGATTAAGAACCTTTGAATAAAGATAATCATTCTTTGTTATATTTCCAAATAATTGAGGCAAAGGCGTTATGAAATTTTGTATAAATATCAGAATGGCAAAATTGGACACTATTATAGCAGAAAAAACAATTTTTACAATATTTCTAATCAGGGTCCGCCCATTGATAAACTCAAAAATACAGATAGAAAAAACAACTGCGGCAACCGGAAATATTGGAATGAGAAACCTTAAAACCTTTGCAGATAACGACCAGAAAAAGAAATACAACACCAAGTAAGTAAAACATAATTTTGTAAGTTTGTCCGTTTTTGTTATCAGAAATAAAATTGGTAGAAAAACAAGGTAAAACGGTCCTATAATATCAAAACCACCGCCAAATTTAACACCCTCCATTGTTATATTCCACGGCAAATTAAGAAAATCAAAAAACCCTTTTGTGCCGTGTTGTGAAACATGAGATAGATATTTTTGAATATATTCAGGCGTTGAACTGAATATATAAAACGGAAAAACAGGATTTCCTGTAAAAATATAATTTTTAACAAACCATGGCAGAAAAACCAGAAAAGCGGGCGTTATGAATAATGCAATGTTTAAAAAAAAGTTTTGTTTTTTTGAGAAAGAACTGTATAAAATCATTAAGATAAAAATTATCGCAGAAATTCCAGCAGTATATTTTATTCCCAAAGAAAATCCGCATAATAACCCGGACAAAATCAACCATTTATTTTGTGCTGTTTCTGTCCATTTTACAAGAGAAACAAAACTCAAAAAAAGGTAGAATGTAAGTCCTAAATCAATATATGTTCCGGATGCCAGCATAACAACGGCCGGTGTTGTTGAAAAAATCAAAGATGCAAAAATAGGTATTTTATTGGTATATCTCTCTCTTAAAAATCCATATATTGAAAGACATATCAAAGGAAAAAAGATAAAATGTATAAGGTTGGCAACAATGTCATTACACAATATAAGTGCCATTGCATAAAGCATTTCAATGTTTTGCGGAAAGTTTGAAAAAAGGTTGGTATTAATTTTTATTATCTGGTGACTTTTAATGTATTGTGAAGGAATGGCGAGATGATAAACTAATGAATCATAAAAAGTAGGAGGAGTTAAAGCACCGATAAATGCAACCACAAAAAAAACAAAAAAAATTATGATTAAAAATATTTCTTGAAAGTTAAATTCACAAGATTTTTCTTTCTGTGTTAATCTGTGAAATCTGTGGGTACGAAGTTTTTTTAAAGTATAAAAAAGTGTAAAAAACCATACCACGGAAGCACTGAATAAAGGAAGCACTGAAAAAGACTTTAAGTTAAAGTGTTTCTTCCCGTGTTTCTGTAATTCCGTGTTTCCGTGGTAAGGTTTTAAGTTATGAAGTTTTCTTAACGAAAGAATAGATAAAATTAGAATAAGAATATAAAAAATGGTTTTATACAAAAATCCGAAAATACCGAGAAAAAATGTAATTGTTGAAAACAACGCAAGTCCTATGCCAACGGCAAAAGGGATTGATAAGTAGGTTGATAAATCCAGTTCAAGTTTGTTTAGTACAAAATTTCCGGTTTGAAACGACACAAAGAGCAAAACAAATAAAAAAAATAATTCTGATATGTGTTGCGTAAAATTGGGCAGCGGAAATTTTATCAAATACGAAAAAATAACTATTGCTATCCAGCAAAATGTAAGAGTATAAAATATTTTTTTTATCATTTTCTTGTGAAAATTTGTTGATGAAACAATCTGTATTTATGAAACAAAAATCTTAACAAAAAAAATAGAGTAGCAAACCCGTATTTGCAACTTCTTAAAAAATTTATTGATGATGCTTCAGAAAAATATTTTGCAGGAACCGGTATGTCGCCAAGTCGGAATTTACAGTTGACTGCTTGTATTAAAAATTGCTGGTCAAATACAAAATCATCAGAATTTTCTTCCCACCGCATTGTCTCAAGAACTTCCCTTGAATAAGCCCTAAGTCCCGAGTGAAACTCGCCGAGGTTTTGTCCAAGTAAAAAATTTTCTATAATCGTTAGAATTCTATTCGCAATATATTTGTAAAACGGCATCCCGCCTGAAAGTGCTTCCAATCTCGTTCTAATTCTGTTTCCCAACATTACATCGCAGATATCGTCGGCGATAATTCCAGCGATATATGGCGTCAATCGTGCATCATACTGGTAGTCAGGGTGAATCATAACAATTATATCGGCACCATCTTTCAATGCTTCATAATAACATGTTTTCTGGTTGCCACCATAACCTGTATTTTTTTCGTGAACGATTGTTTTTATTCTGAGTTTTTCTGCAATTTCAACTGTTCGGTCTTTTGAGACATCGTCGACGAGAATAATTTCATCAACAATATCTTTTGGAATATCAAGATAGGTTTTTTCAAGTGTTTTTTCAGCATTGTAAGCAGGCATCACAACAACAATTTTTTTATTTTTGAGCATAATAAGGGAGAGCACAAAATACTTTACATGTCATTGCGAGGTCGCCTATGGCGACCGTGGCAATCCTCCGCATATGCGGATTAAAACCGAGATTGCTTCGTCCCGATCCCGCCAAGGCGGGACGGAACTCGCAATGACACTTGCCAGGATAATTTGCGAAACTTATCTAAGTTTCCAGATTTTGATTGTCGGGTTTTGGAACGCACCGATTGATTCTTTGGATATTTCATATATTTTATTCCCGTACTTTTCCATATTTACCGTAAATGTTTCCGGGTCTCCGTGCAAAGAACTTGTAATTACATAATCAAATTTTTTTTGTATTTCAGCAAAATCTCCGTTTTTTATTTTATCATACCAGTCAATCTTTATAAAATAATTGTCGCTATTAAATTCCGGGCAAAACGGGCCTCTGAGTATTTTTGATTTTTCCGGGATATTTTTCAGGACCCATTCTCTCGCTATTATCCGCGTGTCCTTTTGAGACAACAAAACATCCGTTTTTATAATTCTTGGCAAAGTGGTTATTAGAAAGATCATTATAACAACTACAAATGCTACTTTATTTCGGTATGGGAAATTATAAAACCGTTGCCACGGAGAACACGGAAAGCACGGAGTTTTTATTCTAAATTCTTTTTCCGTGACTTCCGTGCACTCCGTGGTAAATGTCTTTGACTTGGTGGTCACGAAGGTTTTCTTGATGAATGACGCAGATATTATAGCAAAAAACGGATAAAGTGCAAGTATGTAGTGCCCATATAGACCCTTCCAACTGCCAAAAAATATTATTAAAGTTAAAGTAATTACAAGTAAAAATATGTTCTGTTTAATTCTGTTTATTATTAAAAATACAATTCCCAAAACAGATGTTATTATTAGAAAATGTCCTAACCCTCTGATTAAAATATCAAAATAACTTAAAAACCCATGAAATAATTCTGATTTTTCTCCACCAACAATCAAATTGAATCTGTCAATAAATTTTTCAAAAAAACTCGCAGAGTCAATAAACGCATATGGACAACCAACAAAAAATCCGAGTATCATTGCAAAAAATGAAAATAAAATATATTTTTTATTTTTCCATCCGAATAAAATTATTGCCAAAAAGATAATTCCACCATAGTATTTTGCGGCTATGGAAAGCCCGCAGGAAAATCCTGCCAGAAGATATGATTTTAAGTCAGTTTTTGTAGAAACATTCCAAACAAAATATACGGCAAGCAAAGTAAAAAATGCTGCCGTAATATCGGTTGTGGCATAATGCGAACTTATTATATGTTGCCAGATTAACGATAAAAACAGTGCAGATAAAAGTCCAGTTTTCTTGTCAAAAAGTTTTTTTGCAAGTAGATAGGTAAGATAAATTGTGCCGATGGAGAAAGCAACTGTAAGAAGCCGTCCTATCAAAATAAATGGTACGGCGTTGGTATTGTAACATCCGATGAAACTGCCTACTGAATCAAACTTTCCGAATATAAATCCGACAATAAAATACAGAAAATAACAAAAAAAAAAAGCAGATACAAATAAAGAGTTGGATAGTCAAAAAACGGGTTCGGATTGAAATCTCCTGTGAAAAATCTCATTGTATAAAAAATAACAACGGATTCATCAATATGTGCATATCTTAAAGGAAACGCAAAGTTTATTCCCCAAACCCTAACTATTGTGGATATTGAAAGTATAAGCCAAATCATTTTTTCTATGATGTCATTGCGAGAGCCCCCCCGCTTTCTTGCGAAAGCAAGATGGGGGGCTCGTGGCAATCTCATAAATAGCATCAACATTGTTTATCATTTTTTCAACGGAAAAATCGGTTGCTTTTGTTTTTGAATTTTCAGAAAAATATTGATAGCGATGATTATCTTCTACTATTGACAAAATCGCATTAGCAAATGTTTCAGGTGTTCTATTTTTAATTAGAATTCCTGTTTTATTATTCTCTACAAGTTCAAAGACCCCCCCGACATCTGTTGCAACAACCGGTATACCAAAAGCCATTGTATCAAGTGCTACTTGTGGGAACGACTCTTCTTGCGACGGAAGAAGCAAAATATCAATTGAACTATAAATGTTTTCTAAATTATTTTGCCACCCAAAAAATCTGATTGAATTTTCTAATTTTAAATTCTTACTTCTTAATTCTAAATTCTGTCTTTCCGGCCCATCACCAAAAATTGAAAATTTTATGTTTTTATTTTTATCCATAACAATTCTTGCTATTTCTGGAATTAAATCCACTCCTTTTTCTTTATGAAGTCGGCCGATGTAAGCGACAGTAAAATGGAGATTACCGAGTAGGTTCGCCTTTGGCGAAGGAGATTGCCGAGTAGGTTCGCATATGGCGAAGGAGATTGGGTAAGGCAACACCATTATAAACAACGGCAATTTTTGAAGGCGGGATTTTTTCGCGAGCAATTAAGGTATTTTTTGCCGCCTGCGAGTTTGCAATTATTGAATCACAAAAATTAGCGGTTAGTCGGTCAAGTAAAACATGATGCAATGTTTTCCATCTGTCAATACTTTGTTGGCTTGATATTATGAAGGGCACACCTGCAATTTTTCCGGCAACTCGTCCAAGAATGTTTGCACGATAAAGGTGGGTATGAACAATTTGAGGTTTGTTTTTTTTTAGATATTTTGTAAGTGAGAAAAAATTATATTTTTCAACAGGAATTCCGAGTTTTTCAATCTCATCGGCGATTGGTCCCCGTTCTTTCAAATAACCGACAGAAAAATCATATTTACGATTGAGATTTTTCAGAATTGTCAGTAGATTCTTTTCCGTTCCACCAATATTTAAACTGGTGATGATGTGAAAGATTTTAATTTTGTCCATAAGAAATGGATAGTATAAGATGCAAAAATTATTATGTAGGCATCAATCGGAACTCTATATCTTAAAGTTGCTACAAAAGGTAAATGAACTAATGTGTAGATGATAAATAAAAATATTAGTAAAGACGTTTTTTGGAAGCTTTTTATTGATAAAATTATTCCAATAAAACATAGTGGAATATATATTCCAGAAGTCATCATTGCAACAACTTTCTGCCATTTGTATGCCATCATTGGATATAATCGCCAAAAATGAATTAATCGTCTTTTTACAAGCCATCTGAATTTTTCAGGATTATTTTTTATCCATTCAGTTGCTTCTTTTTTGAAAATTTTTTCTGATTCCATTCTTGGTAATTTGTCATATTCTTTTTTTCTTTCCGGTAACCACTGCCAATCGTTGGACATAGGATTATTTTTTTCTCCTGATGTTTCCAAAACCATTGCGTCGTCGCTGTTTGCGTTCCACAACTCTGCACTAAATTGTCCGGCTGATATAGGTATAAAATGTTTAAAATAAAAATAGTTTCGTATTGTCCATGGAAAAATTGTTAGTAATGTAAAAATACCTATTAGAAAACCAGTTTTTATGTTTTTTGTTCTCCACCATAGCCAACAACATGCAAAGAAAAAAAACGGTAAAATAGTTGATTTAGTTAATGCTGTGATTCCGAAGACAACTCCTATAGTGATCATATTTCTTAAATTAGGTGTTTCGCTGCAGGTTAATATTGCGAGTATAGAAGTAGAAATCAAAAATGTATAAAAGGTTTCACAAAGTAAATCACTTGTATAAGCAATTAAATATGGATAAAAACATAAAAGAACTGCTGAAATTTTTCCGATGGTATCATTAAAAATTTTTTTACCAATAAAATAAATAATTATACAGGTTAAACTCCCAAATATTGTATTGATTGCTCTAACCAAAAAAATAGATTTCCCGAATAAAAAAAAGATTATTCCCAAAAAAACAGCATATCCTGGCGGCCTCCTTGTATCGCCATATCCGTTACCAGATGCTATGTTTCCAGCAATGTTCACCCAGCTATATGAATCAGGTGAAATCTTTTGTGGACTTAAATTAATAATATAGAAAAATCTCAATGAAAAAGATAATAAAAAAACAAATATTATAAATAAGTTATTTTTAATAAAAGAATTTTTATACAGCATTTTTTTCTCAAAATTTATAATTCCGAATATTCCACACATAATAATCTAATACAAAATCCATCTATAAAATCTTTTTAAGAGATACTTAAAGTGGCGATAAGATTTTATTTGACATATATTCTTTAAGAAGATGTATGGTCGGAGGTAGAATCTAATAAAAGCTTTTTTTTGAAGATTTCTGAGATGTTTGTTAGTAATACCTTGAGGAGCATAAGGTGCAGTCATGAAAAAAAAATCGCTCCAGTCGGTGTGTGATAGTTCACCATTTTGTAATAGTTCATGGTATATTTTTGTTCCAGGTAATGGTAGAAAATTAAAATAATTAGCCCTGATTAAAGGAAGTTGCATCGAAAATTTTATTGTCTGTTCTATTTCTTCTTTTGTTTCATTGGGAAAGCCAAGGATAAAAAAACCTGCTATATCAATGCCGATTTTGTTTATTAGTTCAACTTTTTCCTTTATTTTCTCTACCGTTAATTTTTTATTCATCAGTTTAAGAATACGATTAGATCCTGATTCAATCCCGAGAGAGACGAGATATACACCACATTTTTTCATAAGGATGAGAAGTTCTTCATCAAGTGATTCTACTTTTAGCCCGTTGGGGAAAGAAATACTTATTTTCAATTTAGAATCATATATTTTTTGCAAAATATTTATTGCATGTTGTTTGTCCATCGCAAAATTATCGTCAACTATGTGAATCTCTCTAATTCCATAATTGTGATAAAGAAGTTTTATTTCTTCAAGCACGTTGTTCGAACTCCGTTTCCGTATTCTTTTACCGCTAAGGATTGGAGCTGAACAAAAGGAGCACTGTATGGGGCAGCCACGGCTAGTTATTATTGGTGCAATAGGAAAATTTTTGAAAAAAGCTCCATGTTGTGCAGGTGGATATTCTTGTGGTCGTATTAAATCCCATGCAGGGAAATCAATTTTGTCTAAATCATTTTCGAAAGATTCGGTTGGGTTAATATTTATTTTATTATTTTCTTGCCAACATAGTCCTGATACATCAGAAAAGTTTCTGTCTTTATTTTCAATTTTGTCTAAAAATAGCGAAAAATTTTTTTCTGCTTCTCCAATGACAATAAAATCAACGGCGGTATTCAAGAATTTTAATGTTTCTTCGGGACATACGGTTACATGGGGGCCACCAACAATTGTTATTGCTTTCGGCGAAATATCACGGACAATAGAGAGAAGTTTTCTAACAATTTCTAATTCTACGGTATAAAGTTGAAGCCCGATAACATCGTATTTTTTTTGTTTTAAGTATTCTCTGAAGGCAGAATCTCTCATGTCCAATCTTAGCATATCAAGAATATGTACATTGTGTCTTTTTTTTATTGACGAAGCTAAATAGGCAAGTCCTAATGGAGGCTGTATATGATCACTTTTACTGTAAGGTTTTACTAAAAGTACATTCATATTTTTAATTTTACATTACAAGACGCATATCATTTTTTAACGGATTTAACGGATTTGAAAATATACATATCATTGGGGACAAAGAGCATCGGAGGTATTTGTTTTTTAATGCTGACACCGGCAATGGCGAATTTCTTTTCGAATTTTTTTATTTCTTCATATCCGTACTCTTTTTTCAATTTATCGGGAAAACCGATTTCACCGAGCCGTGTAATTTCAACATCGCTTACGATGAGGTAGTCGGGAGACGACTTGTCTAATTCATCATAACCGCATTTGCTTGGCCAGTCGTTCTTTGCAAGAGGAATGAATCGGTAATTCGGTAAATTGATATGTTCAGGATGTCTATATTTTCTGTCAACTATTCCGGGTGAATGCCATGAGGGTTCTACCAACAAACCTATACTTGAATTCGGCGGAATATTTTTTTCTATCCATTCCGAAGATATGTCTCTGATGTCAGGTTCGGTTCGTAGTTGTAAAAAGGCAATAACGAATGGCATGGCGGTTAGGAAAAGTATTGCGGCGGCAGATTTTCCGACGATAGTTTTTTTTGTCCACAAGAAATCTATAAATCGTGCTCCAAAGATAACAAAAAAAGGCACAATAGGAAGAATTCTGCCGGGGCTGGCAGAACTCCCCGCCCTGATGAAAAATACAAGCAGAATAAAAACCCATGCAAGAATAAGTAAATCGTCTTTTTTTCTATTACAATTTAAGCGACCATAAATGGTCGCACTACTAACTACCGAAAAAATAATTCCTGATGCACATACAGCAACCAGAATTGTTCCGAAACTCTCACGAAAAGAGGATAAAACCGGCGTAATGTCAAATGTAAAACCGGATATACCAGCAACATGTATTGGGTTTTGTAGCCCCTTCAAAAAATTAGCATAATCCAAAATTGCATATGGGGTGCCTATTAAAAAAGAAAGCATCATTATTGCCAAACCGAGAATTAGCAACCCCGACTTTTTTTCCCTTTTGCTCAAGAAATGGGCAAGAATCAGAATCAAAAATAACGGTCCAGCGGAATAACGAGTGGATATTGCCAATCCGGTGCTTATTCCTGCAAAGATATAGTCCTTTTTTTCCCCCTTGTCTATAATATTTTTGAAGAAAACAAAGGCAATGACAATCCAAAATACCCCTGGAACATTCATCAACAGATATTGAGAATAGACGATATGAATCGGTAAAATGCCGATAAACAAAGCAGATAAAAGTCCCACTCGCTCTCCGTAAAATTTTTTACTGACAAGATAAGTTACCCAGACGGTCAACACACCGAAAATAACGGAAAGTACCCGCCCGACTAAAAAGAATTTTCGCCATTCACCGGTATTTTTGAAATAAAACTCCTCTGACTTGACAATGGTCAGCCATTTTGTAATGGATAAAATTTTAAGGGTCGCCGCATAAAGATAGAGATGAAATGTCCCTTCACCGAAGGCGAGAGGGTTTCTTTCGCTAAGTGGACTGAAATTTAATTTAGATGGATTCATCGCTTGCAAATTCACAAGATGCGTGTTTTCATCGGGATGGTATGTAACGGTATGATATTTATTCGGTAACCCCCAATTTAGTCCAATAACTCTTAATGTTATACTGAGCAATAAAATTAAAATTAGATAAATTTTTTCCTTTTTTTCCATTTTATTTTCCGCTGAGAAGTTGAAGTCCTGTTCTTATCTGACGAAACAATCCTGTCAAAGAGGTAATTTTGAATAATCTTTTGAACATATATCCAAGACGAAAATAGAATTTTATGTATACTTCATGCAGGAGTTTCTCCAACTCTTCCCTGCTGAATTTCTCCGATGCAAACGGTGGTGCTATTTTTTGAGGAGGATTCTTCGCAATCTTTTTCCAGTAATCTTCTTTTAAAAATCCATTCTCTAAAGCATCTTTATAAATTTTTGTTCCAGGAAACAAGGTCGTAATACCTATCTGTATAAAATCCGGGTCTATCTCCTTGCTAAATTTCATCGTATTTTCAATCTGTTGCTTTGTTTCTCCAGGATAACCGATCATAATATCTATCAAAATACTGATACCTGCTTTTTTTGTAAGTTTTACTACTTTTCTTGCTTGTTCTACGGTAGTTCCCTTATTCATTGCCTGAAGTATTTCGTCGTTTCCGTTTTCGACTCCGTACTGTATCCGCCCGCAGCCGGCTTCCTTCAGTTTGAAAAGCATCTCTTCGTCGATGGTATTGACCCGCGATCTTATGTCAAAAGCGATATTGAGTCTTCTTTTGATTATTTCGTTGCAGATATTCATAACCCTTGATTTACTGGTAGTAAAAATTTCGTCAAAGAAGAAAAATTCCCTTATACCTATTTTGACGCATTCTTCTATCTCTATTAAAACATTTTCAGCAGAACGCATTCTATATCTGCCACCATATTGTATAAAACAGAAATTACATCGGTACGGACAGCCCCGGCTCGTCATTATCGTGGTTGAAATCTTATTTTTGCCGATAACCGAATAATATTTATTGAAAGGTAGCAGATGTCTTGCCGGTAATGGGAGATCATCTAATTTTTCGATCATCGGTCTTTTCTCATTGATTCTGATATTACCATTCTCATTATATATAATCCCCTTGATTTTTTTTAAATCGCTGCCTTTTTCAAAACAGTCCAAAAGTTCCGTTAGGGTAATTTCGCCTTCGCCTGCGACGACGAAATCAACTCCGGGTAGTGAGGCAGTCTCTTCGGAATAAATATCAGTATGTGGGCCGCCAAGGATGGTGATTAAATCTTTGTCCAATTCTTTTATGGCATTAACGATTTCGAAAACTATATTTATATTAAGGGAGGTCGTGTAAAGACCGACGACTTTCGGGTTGCTCTGCCTTATTCTTTCGAGAATACTATTGATATTCATTTCTTCGATTGCGGTGTCAAGCAGTTCTGCCCTATGGGAAGAAAATTTTTCCAGGTAACTGGCCAGATACATTATTCCCAACGGAGGATAATGTCCGAGATCAACTTTTTTGAATCGATCAGGCATTGTGCTTGACAATGATGTTTCAACCGAAGGTGAAATCAATAGAACTTTCATAATTTTCTGAATTTAAAAAAACCAACAAAACAACCTGCAGCCCAGTAAAAGCCGCGTAGATAGAGCAGAATAAAAATGAATAACAATTTCAGTTTCCTGCTTTTTTCTAAAGAGAATTTTACTACCGGATAATGAATCAATATACCTGCCAAATTTAAAACCAGCCAGATTTTAGATAACATACTGCTTATAAAACAAAAAGGGATTAGAAGCATTATAAGGAAATACAGCGGCGGCTGTATTACGTCGCGCGTTCTGCTGTAGTCATCTTTTCCAAGCTTGCCGGAATGTTTTTGTAAAAGTTTCATTATCCAGAATCCCCGCATAAATTGTTGCTTTAAAAATCCGATAAGATGAGTCGGAAAAAAATGACCTACCCTGTTCTCCGGACAGAACCTTAACCTGTAGCTCTTATCCGAAATCCTGTATGCCAGATCAGCGTCTTCCCCGCACGCAATCTTAAACGATTCGTCAAAACCGCCAACTTCTTGAAGAACCGATTTTTTTACTGCAATGTTGAATGACCCCAAATATTTTACAAATTCCGGAATCATTGAGTGTCTGTATTGTATTTCATAATGTATGCAAAGCGCGACTATTGACTCAGGGTTCATTATATCGTAACTTCCACCAATCGCCGCTATATCATAAGCATCAAAAAAAGCGGTCATTTTTTTTACCCAGTCCTTTTCCGGAACACAGTCGGAGTCGGTAAAGAATATTATCTCACCTTTTGCGGCTCTCCAGCCTGTGTTTCTTGCTTTTGCAGGGCCCCCGTGTGTTTGGTGTAAATATTTAACAGGGTACTTTTTTGCAATTTCAGAAGTTCTGTCCGTTGAATTGTCATCAACAAGGATTATTTCAATCTTATCTGAAGGATATGACTGTGCTAAACACGCTTCAATTGTCTTTCCGATTGTTTTTTCGGAATTAAAAACCGGTATAACTATTGAGATATTATTCATTATTTCTTCAGTATGTTTTTCAATAGCATCAGCGGAATTTTTTTTATAGCATTCAAGTTGTAATTATATGCAGAACGGTTAAAAAATAATCCAAGGGCTTTTAACGGGTGATGCAGGTAAAATGTGAAATAAGCGATTGACTGCCATTTTTTCAGTTCATTTACAGATAGATTTTCAAGTTCAAGACAACTGTAATTGAATTGCTGGTAATCCTCCCATCGGCTGTGAATTATTCTAAGTCCGCCTACCTTTTGTTGGGCAAGTTTTCTTAGTTCAGAGCCAGGGTTTGGAACCATCAACCCAAAAGCGAGCGCATCCGGGTTGAGCTCCACAGCAAAATCTATGGTTTCCTTTATTGTCTCAACAGTTTCTGTGCAGTGTCCTAAAATGAAAAAGCCCCTGACTTTTATCCCGATTTTTTTAGCTATTTTTACCGCGCTGCGTATCTGCTCCTTTGTTTCTCCCTTTTTTACTATTTCTTTTAAGATTCGTTCGTTGCCGCTCTCAACGCCCAGTGCTATCCACTCACATCCCGCTTCTTTCATCTTTTTAAGTAGCAATGAGTTTATATTGTCGGCACGGGTTTCACAGTCCCAGTTTATTTTTTTGTTCAAGTTCAGTTTGATTATTTCATCGCACATTAAGATAGTTTCGTCTTGCAAAAGTCCTAACATCGCATCCGCAAATTGTATTCTTGTTGACTGAAATCTATCAACAAGCCATTTGATTTCTTCAATAATTTTTTTATAGCTTTTAACACGCACTTTATTGCCGAGATAACCTGGCGTGCAGAAATAACAGCGATAAGGACATCCACGTGAGGTACTTATCGGGAAAATTTTGTTGTAAAATTTTAATTCAAATAAATCCCATGCGGGAAAAGGTAGAGAATTTATATCTTCAATATATTTTCTGGGTTCGTTGACTTTAATAGAATCATTATCTCTGTACGCGATTCCTTTCACAATGTAAAGCTCGGTAAGTCCGGATTTTCTTATAGAATTTATTAATTCAATTATGGTTAATTCGCCTTCGCCTGATATGGCAATGTCAAAATTGCGAAATTCTTCAAGAGTCTCTTTAGGCAGTATAGATGGATGCGGACCACCAACAATAATAGGCATCTGCGGAAAAATTTCCTTTATTTTTTCTGCAGTCTTATCTGCAAAAACTATTTCATTAGTAAAAGCGGAAAAACCCACAACGATTGGCTTATTACTTTCAATAAATTCTATTATATCAGAAATGCCTATATGATCAAGTCTCATGTCGAAAATATGGGCATTAATGCTTTTTTCCCTACAATATGCAGCAACGCAAGCAATGCCTAAAGATGGCACAAGCGATTCTTTAGTAAATAGATTGTCTTTCTTTCCTCATATTTTTCTAGATGGCTGAATAAAAACAATGCTTTTCATATTAAGAGTTAATCAACTTTTTTTATTTTTAGCGGTTCAAAAACATATCTTTGTATAAAATAACCTAAATACTTAAAATCATTTATTAGATTGCTGCTGTGAAAAAGCCTTTTCAAGATATAAGCAGGTCTGAAGTAAAAAGACCTGTATCCGTACATGGCATATTCGTACATTTCTTTGGAACTTAGATTTGGATATGAATAGACTGGATGATAGTTGGGGTCGTATGTTTTAAGTGTAGCATTTTCATCCAGATACTTATTCTTTTTTAGGAAATCATAAAATTCAGTCCCCAAAATAGGCACCGCCAGTGTAAATGATGCCATATCAGGATTAATCTTTTTAATCATTTTTATAGTATCCAACATGGTTTGTTTGGTTTCGCCTTTGTGCCCAAAAGTGGTAAATGTAGAAAACCTGAGCCCTATTTTTTTAACCAGATTTACAGAATCTGTAATCTGTTTTACGGTGAGATTTTTTTTCATATTATCCAATATCTCCTGGCTGACACTATCAAAACCAATTGAAACAAGATGACATCCACTTTTTTTAAGTTTCATTAGAAACTGCTCATTAATATTATCAGCCCGCAGATTACACGAATAAGTAATATCTATTTTTTCACTTATGATTCGGTCAAAAAGCTCGTTGGACCAGTCAAGGTCAGCATTTAATTCGCTGTCAAACAATCGCAGTTCTTTAACACCAAGTTTTTCAAGGAAGTGTAGTTCCTCAATGCAATTATCAACAGTTTTGAATCTCATATGACCACCGTTATATAAGCTTAAATATTTACCTATGCAATGGGCACACATGTTTATGCATCCGCGACTAAAACTGGTTGATGACATTGGTGTCCGCTTTTGGTAAGGTGACCTGTAAATGTGTAATGGTATTTTATCGTGTGTCATTATACCAATATCGTCAAGATTCAGTAACGGTTTTTCAGGATTTTTATATATTTTGCCAGTTTTCCTGTAGTAAATACCAGCGACATTTTCCGGATTGAAGTCGGCTTTTATTATGTCCATGACAGGGTATTCGGGTTCATGATAAGCCAGAAAATCCAAATCCATAAAATCATTCATAATGCTCCCAGAGTAAGATTCTGCCGCAAAGTTTACCGCCATAGTTTTAATTTCTTTTGATACCTGTTTTGCCATAGTTGCCACTTTCATATCATTATCAATAGTGTATATGGTAAAAATAAAAACCACCAATTCCGGTTTCTCCTTTTCAATATATTCTTTAGTTTGCTGATGGGATAATTCTAGATTAAGTGCATCAAGTATCAAGAAGTCTTCAAAACCGTTTTTTCTGAGGATACCGCCTATGCCTAACAAATCAATTGGTGCGAATTTCCAGTTGATTTTGTTAGACCCTATTGAAGCAAGTATCCTCATCACACCTTCGCGCGTTTCAGTTGCAGGTTCTATAAGTATTATTTTTGCCATTTGATCTTATTTAATAAGGCTAAAACCTTTTAATATTCTGAATTTGTATTTCGAAAGCAGTTTTAATGCTATCTTAGGTCTCATATAATACGACCTGTAAGCTTTTTTGAACATACTTTCAATCAGATCCTTTGTAACAGTTTCGCATTCGAAATACGCTTTGCCCGTATATGAACCAAATTCTTCCCATTCCGTCACAAGCATTTTGCCGTTTTTCTTCACATAATCATAAAGATCGGTACCCGGGTAAGGTACAGCAATAGTGAACTGGGCAAAATCAGGGTCCAGTTCTTTCGCAAAATCAATCGTTGATTGCATGGTTTTTTCAGATTCACCCAAATTGCCTATCATGAAAAATACAAGGGTTTCTATACCTGTTTCTTTGCACATTTTAACGGCACTTTTTATTTGTTGAAGAGATATTTTTTTGCCGACCACATCAAGAATATTTTGTGAGCCGGATTCTGCACCGAGAGAAACTCTGTAACAACCGCTTTTCTTCATTATTTCCAATAGTTCTTTGGACACCCTGTCAACCCTCAATCCTCCAGATGCCGTCCACGGGATCACCAATCCTTTCTCAATTATAAGTCTACAAATTTCTATTGCTCTGCTTGGAACAGCCGAAAAATTATCGTCGTTAATATGTATTTCTTCAATACCAGAATTAAGTATATTCTGCCATTCGGATATAACGTTTTCCGGCGTTCTCATCCTGTAAGTTGTACCGAATGTTATTCTGCAGCAAAAGTTACATAGACACGGACAACCCCTTGATGTAAATATCGTTGTTACGGCATTTTTCTTGTGAAATTGTGATTTATACCCGTTGAGTTTGAAAAGTCCTCTATCTGGAAAAGGTATTGTATCAATATCTTTTATTAAAGGTCTGTCTGGGGTATTTATTGTTTCCCCTTTTTTCCTGAAAGTTATACCAGGGATATTTTCAAGTATTTTGCCGGCACAGATATCTCTTATAGTTTCTTCTCCTTCACCGCGAACCACTATATCTGCATTCCCTTTTTCAATAGATTCCTCAGGCAGAATTGTCGGATGAGGGCCACCCAGTATGACAGTTTTGTTCAACCCTTTTGCAACAGCCGCTATTCCCCATGCAGGTTTCACCGTCGATGTACATGCAGATATGCCGACAATATCGCATTTCCTGATTTCATCCGATAAGTTGATATTCTGTTCGACATGCATATCAATACATCTTATTTCATGATCGTCCTGTTTAAGAGAGGACGCGAGATATGCGAGCCCGAGAGGTATGCTTGAAGTCCCTCCCGACCAGACTGTTTCTTTGGGATTGATAAGTAATACTTTCATGATTTATTTCGTTCCGATATTTTTAGATAATCCATAAAATTGAAAAATCCAAAAAACTTTCTTCTGATGTCGCTGATACTTCTGATGGAAAATAACATTTTTAATAGCTGTTTAGGTCTTAAATAAAAATCTTTCAACCCTTTATCTACAAAACAATCAATTTCATTTTTGGTCAATTGCGGATAACTCAGCAGTGTCACCTGTTCGTTAGTTTTGCTAACCCATTCTCGCCAGTCGTTTGGCAAAAGATACCCGCTGTTTTTTGCCCAATCATACATTCCTGTTCCGGGATAAACGCAAATGCCCGATATCTGTATGGTGTCTAACGGCAGTGTTTTCGCGAATTCTATGGTTTGTCTCGCGGTATCTTTCGTTTCGCCAGGTGCCCCTACCATAAAACATCCGTGCAGGACAAAACCTAATTTATTCGCGGTTTCTGCAAATTTTCTTGACTGTTCAAGGGTAATTCCTTTTTTTACTGCATCTAATGTTTCTTGGGTTCCGAATTCAAATCCTATCATCAGCATTCTGCAACCCGCTTTTTTCATTAAGGGCAGCAAATCAAGATTCAAGTCAACTCTCGTGTTGCAACTCCATGTAATTTTTAGATTTCTTTTCAGGATTTCTTCACATACGCCTTGTACATGCGACGGTGATGCGGTAAAAGTATCCGTTTCAAACATTATTTCACGCAGATATGGAAAAAGTTTAAAGTCATATTCTATCTCGTCAACTACAAGTTTAGGGTCGCGGAAACGCAACTTTCTGCCATACATTATTGGCGTGTCCCTGCAGAAAGTGCATTGACCGAAACAGCCCCTTCCGGAAAGAAGAGTCAAAAAAGGAAACCTTTTACCCGCATCCTTATACCATTCAGGTTTTATATGATGCCATGCAGGGAAAGGTAACTCATTTACATCAAGAGGCGGACGGTCAGGGTTGTTTATTATTTTATTGTTTTTAATAAAAGAAATACCTTCAATTGCTTCAAGTGGTTTACCAGATGCTATATCTCGGAGAGTATACTCATATTCACCGCGGGCAATTATATCTATTTTGCCTTCGGCCAGTTCAAATGTGTTTTCAACCAATACGCTGACATGAGGTCCTACCAGAACGGTTTTACAGCCGCTGATTTCTTTTCCGAGTTTTGCATAAGATATATCATTGTAAATTGAAGGTGTTGTCGTGTGACATACCAACAATTCCGGTCTGAAGTCCGTCATTATTTTCTTTGTTTCTTCTTTTGTTAGATTCAGTGCTGAAGCATCTATGAATTTAACGGAATGTCCTGCTTTTTCTAATACAGCGGTTGCAATGAGCATCCAGTCGGGGTGCCTTTGAACTCTGCCTCGTGATTTTGCCGCCCATCTTGCCGAGCGGCAAAAATCCATTCCAAACGGCGGATTTAACATTAAAATTTTCATGTTATTGGCAGGACTTTTTTCTTCCTATTTTTGTTTTATTTCAAGTTCCAAAATTGATATTTTTTGGGACAATGTTTTAATGTTGTTTGACAATTTTGATATTATTATAGAAAAATGCAATACTATTAACAACAAGAAAATTACCCCAAAGAAAAAAAGCGTAGAAATCGGTGCCATAGCCCCTATCAGATGGGTTATCCATAACAAAAATTTCGGAAAAACTGAAAGAATTAAAAGAGCGATTCCGGTTATCATCCAAAGCCATGAATATTCTTCATTTAGTTTCCTTCTTCTTACAAGTTCAAAAATTATAAAGATTAATCCGAAACTTACTATAATTGACAGGAACATATTTTGTGATGTCATAAGTTATTTCCTCCTTTAGGTCTTTCTCTTAACAGAGTAACGCTTATTGAAAGTAGCATTTTGAATACATAGTAGACACTCTGTATCCCGTGATGCAGCGGTATCTTTTTCTGGTTTATACGCATTTCGACTGGTATTTCTTTTATCCTGAATCCTGCAAAATGAGAAAGTATGATTAGGTCTGCGTCAGGGAAGTTAGATGGGTAAATATCTCCCGCAAAAAAATTAATTGCCTTTTTATTGACAGCCCTAAATCCCGAAGTGGAATCGGTTATTTTCATTCTTGTGACCAAAGAAGCAATGGTGTTAAAAATAAACATTCCTATTTTTTTTGAAAAGGTTGTTTCATAATTTGTGTGTTCATAGAAACGGGAGCCGATGACTATATCGGACATATTATCAAATAACGGTTGGAGTAGTTTGCATATATAAGAAGGATTGTGCTGCTCGTCCGCATCAATCTGAACGACGAAATCATAACCTTTTTTATTTGCGTACAAATATCCTGTATGCCTTGCTGCACCGTCGCCGAGATTAAAAGCGTGTCTTAAAATTATACAGCCCGTTTTTTCTGCTTCTTTTACCGTGTTGTCAACGGAACCGTCATCAATAATCAAAATATCGGTATCTTTATGGTAACTTCGTATTTCTCTGATTATGTTGGCTATGGATTCTTCTTCATTGTAAGAAGGAATGATGATTAATATTTTTTTATTATCCGTCATTTTTCAGATAAAAAAGTTCACCCGTTTCAAAAACTTTTTTAAGTTTATATCCTATGATTTCATCTTTTTTTGACCGAAAAATCTTCTCCCAAATATCTCCTTCTTCACGATACCATCCATCTTTAGCGAGATATATTCCGACAATGGAAATACCGTATTTCTTTTCAATAGGTTCTATAAGTTCGGGCGAAGAAGGAATTGATATTATTTTGCAGTCAGTTAATAAGAGAGTGCAGGCACTTCCGCGGGCTGCGATAATATCCCCTTGTTTAACATATTTTTTAATATACTCAAAATTACTAATCTCAGCAGAGACAGGACGATTTGATAGTTCATTTTTTTTACCCATGAATAAGTGGTAAAATTGCGGGTTGTTTCTGAAAAAATAAGGAAAAACGCTGATACAGATAAAAACGGCCATCAGAAACCGTTGTAGAAAATTGTTTCTGATATTCAGTGAGCGGAAAAAATGCAAGAAACATGCTGTCCCAAAAATAATTATTAACGGGATGAAATGAGAATAAAATCTGGGGTCGCTTACGTAAAAGTTCAAAAACAATACTTGGATCAGTAGTAAAGAGAGGAATAAGTATTTAATTCTGTCGGTCTCTCGATTATATTTCAGGAATATTCCTATAAAAAAGAAAGGAAAAATGTAATAAAGGTCACCTATTTGCGGGAATATCTCAAAAAAATGACCGAATTGGATAATCCATTTGACAATAAATTCTTTAGGATGCATAAGAATAAACATAACAGGAGAAATATAGCAAGGTTCGTTAAACATTTCAGGGAACCACCTTGTTCTCCCCAAAAGTCCTACAATAGCACCTAAAGAGAAAAACGGATCGTTACATAATAAATAATTACGCAAAAGCCAGGGAAAAATTACTGCAAAAAATGAAAAAAAGAACTTTAGGATGTTGCTATATTTTGACTTATGATTAGAAAGATAAATAAAAATAATTATTGGTATTAAAAAAATAAGTGCAGTATATCTATTGAGATAGAATAGCCCCAATGTTATACCAGATAGGTAGTAAAAGAGATTATTGGATGTCGATTTTATTAACATAAAAATTAAAATGAGAAGTAAAAAAGTGGAGCAGGGTTCTGTCATTCCAACACAACTTGCACCAAATACTTGAACATTAAATGTAAAAATAATACTGCTTATTATTGCCGTCTTAATGTTAAATAGTTTTTTGGATAACAGAAAAACCGCAGGAATACTCAATAAATAAAAAATACAGGAATACATTGAGATTGCCAGTCCCCAGTCCTTCAAAATAAAAAAAAGTCCTGCCATAATCAGGGACGGTAGGGGAAATCTTAAAATACTTGGCCAGTCCTTTTCATAAAGATAATTTTTTTCATGGAGGTATGCTATCCCAGGAAGGTTCATCGTTCTTGATGTGAACCCTTTTCCATTGGTTATCTGCTGGGCGATTTGAGCATAATCTGCCGCATCGTCTGCTCTTGGAAAAAGGATATTCATATCAAAAATACTTGTAACTCCTAATACGGCAATAACTTCTAATAAAAATACTACAGTAATTGATTTTAATAAATCAGATTTCATAATAATGAGATTTTATTAGCAATAACTATTAAATTCATTCCTATTAGCGGTTTGATATTTTTTTCTATTTTAGATAAAAGCGGAACAAATTTATCAAACACAATTGGCTGCACAATCGGGAATCTTCTTCTCTTTAGTATTTTACAGTTAATATACCACCCAAAGATTCCCAAAAAATTGCTGTAAAATATTTTTTCAGTTTTAAAACCGGCTTGTTCTATTTTATGTTTTAATTGTCCTTTGTTATATCTGCGGTAGTGTTTTACATTTTCATCAAGTGAGCCAAAAAGCCAACTTAAAGCGGGAACAAACAGCAAAAGATATCCGCCAGGTAAAAGCAACTTGAACATATTTGACAACGCCTTTTCGTCGTCTTTTACATGCTCCAATACATTAACGGAAACAATTGTATCTATATTTTTATCTTTAAGTGACAACACTTTATCATCAGTAATGTCAAAATTATAAAGTTCCAGTTTAGGATAATCTATTTTAAGATGTTTTATGAAAAATGACGAAGTATCTATGCCTATCAACTTGTCGCAGGACTTTAAAAAATATTGGGTTAAATTTCCTATTCCGCAACCGACTTCCACAACGTTTTTGCCAATGTACGGTTTGAATATCTCATAAATCCATTTGTTATAGTTCTGAGTTAAAGCAAATGCTTTTAATGTTTCATATGCGAAAACATCTGTTTTAGTATTCATTCTATCCATTCCACGATTCAAGCATCAACAATGCCAACATCTTATAGTCATGGTCTCTTTTTCCGGAAATATGTTCGTTGAAAATCTGTTCTAACGATTCTTTTTTGAAATAACCACGATTTATTGCTTTTTCAGATAAAACAACTTCCCTAAGATAGGCACTCGCTTCGCGAGTGCACTTTATAATGTACTCCTATTATCTTTAAAAAATAACTCCGTTAACTGACTCTGTCCCAATTCTGTTAGTTCTACATCATACAAACTTAATACTCCACACTTCTTACATTCAATTTCCTTCTCAAATTTGGGTCTCATATCAGGTGCTGTCATCGGAAATGCAATCCTTCCCACATTACAAATTCCTCACCACATTTTATACACTTAAAATTTATTATTGACTTCATTTCCTATGGAGTGAACCCCTTGGACTGGACACTCATATAGTTAAAAGCTGACAAGTTTGATTTTGCTGTTCTTTGGCATAGAAATGATTTTCAAATTCATCGGGAGTCAAATAACCCAACGAAGAATGAAGTCGTTTCTTATTATACACTTCTTTTATGAAAAAAGGAATACGCCGTATCAAATCATGTATAATCTAACCCAAGGGGTCATCGTCAAATCATGTATAATCTAACCCTGAAGGGAGGGTTAGATTATGAAATTAGAATTCAAGATGAATTACTTTAAAAGTATTTATCACCGGTATCACAAAGCA
>JAZDKR010000031.1:0-19708 GCA_043802785.1 Elusimicrobiota bacterium | reverse complement strand
TTGTATAAAAAAGGTATTAGGGAGCATGTTTGTGAAATACTAGAAGGTGGTCATGAAGCATTTGAAAAAAGGGAGCAAAAATACGGTTTCAAATAAGTAGATATGCGGAAAAATTGGAGTAGTATGCTTATAAAAGATGCAATAATAAATATATCACTTACAGGGAAGAAGCTTCCGCAATCAGAGTATTTAACAGAAGGACAGTATCCTGTTGTTGACCAGGGAAAAACTTTAATCGGTGGATATACAGATAAAAATGAAAATATAATAAAAAATATTTTACCGGTTATTGTGTTTGGGGACCATACAAAAGTTATAAAGTATATAGATTTTAATTTTGTGGCAGGTGCTGATGGTATAAAAGTATTAAAGTCAAAATACTGGCTCAATCCGAAATTATTTTATTATTATCTACGGGCGATAAGACTTCCCGACAAAGGGTATGCAAGACATTTCCAGTTTCTTTTAAAAGCAAATATCCCTATTCCACCGTTGCCGGAGCAGAAACGGATTGTAAAGAAACTTGAAGAGTTGTTTAAGGAATTGGATGAAGGGGTGGAAACACTAAAAAAAATGCAGGAGCAACTTAAACAATATCGTCAATCTGTTTTAAAACACGCCTTTGAAGGAAAACTTACAGAAAATTGGCGGAAGAAAAACAAACCTGAACCCGCTTCTGTTTTGCTTGAAAAAATAAAAGAAGAACGAAAGAAGAAAGACAAAAATTATAAGGAACTCCCGCCGATAGACATAACCACTTTGCCCAAATTGCCAACCGACTGGGAATGGACAAGAGTAGGAGATATTTTTAATATAGAGACTGGTTCAACACCAAGTACTAATAATATAGAGTACTGGGAAAACGGAAACATTTATTGGGTAACACCGAAAGATTTAAGTTATTTAAAAAATCCATTTATTTCCAATACTGAAAGAAAAATAACACAGAAAGGATTAAAAAATTGCTCTACAAAAATCGTTCCTAAAAATTCAATAATAATATCTACAAGAGCACCTATCGGTTATATCGCTATATTAGCGAGTGAAATGTGTTTTAATCAAGGATGTAAGGCATTAGTTAGTAATAACAATAAATTGACACCTATGTTATACTATTACTATTTACTAACGACAAAAGTAATTGAGATGAATGGGTTGGGTAGCGGGTCTACTTTCAAAGAGATTTCTAAAAATAGTTTATCTGGTATTTGTTTACCTATAACTTCAATAAGTGAACAGCAGCAAATTGTTAAAGAAATTGAAAGCCGGTTTGCTATGGCTGACGAATTGGAAAAGA
Source organism: Elusimicrobiota bacterium (assembly GCA_043802785.1). GTDB lineage: Bacteria > Elusimicrobiota > UBA8919 > UBA8919 > UBA8919 > JAZDKR01. The sequence goes on along the minus strand of JAZDKR010000031.1, from coordinate 18,411 downwards.
CGATTGAACAATCACTTGAACAAGCGGATACATTACGACAAAGTATTCTGAAAAGTGCCTTTGAAGGCAAACTTGTCCCACAAGATCCAAACGATGAATCAGCAGAAATATTACTTGAAAGAATAAAGAAAGAAAAAAACCATGGAGATTCTTCACTGCGTTCAGAATGACAAAATAAAGGGAAAATCAAATGACAAAAGAATCAGTTACTAATAGGTACTTGACAAATTCTTGTAAAGTAGTATATTGTATGCGTAGTTATTCATATAATAGTTGAATTGTCGCACAGGGGATATACTTATGGAAGCAATGTCTGGTTTAGGAAAACTTGATAGAAAAAGATTATCTGAAATACTTCGTGGAACGAAAGGAGTTATTTCAGTTTCAGAAGCGGCAAATATTTTAAAAATTTCCTTAACGGATGCTGCTAAAATGATGGCACGTTGGACCAAGAAAGGGTGGCTCTCGCGTATCCGTCGCGGTTTTTATGTTCCCATACCGCTTGAATCTTGCACATCCGATGTCCCATTGGAAGACCCATGGATAATCGCTGACCGATTATATGCTCCATGCTATATCGGTGGATGGAGTGCCGTTGAATATTGGGATTTAACAGAGCAAATTTTTCGCACCATAATAGTAATGACAAGGCAAAATCCAAGGAATCGTTCTCCAATAATTAAAGGAACAAAATTTTCATTGTACACTGTATCTGAGAAAGCGATGTTTGGTATTAAACCTGTTTGGAAAGGTCAGGTAAAGGTATCGGTATCTGACCCTGCTCGTACAATAATTGACATGTTAAATGATCCTCAACTCGGTGGCGGGATACGGTCAACCGTAGATATGTTTATTAATTACATAAAATCAAAAAAACAGTTTGATGAAAAGGCAGGTAATAATATAGAACTACTGATTGAATATGCAAAACGGTTAAGCAATGGTGCAGTTTTTAAACGGCTCGGTTTTTTGTTAGAGCGATTTGTTTCAAATGAACAAGCCGCAATTAAAACTTGCCGGACGAATCTTACAAAAGGTTATTCAAAACTTGACCCATCGCTTGATAAAGATATACTTATTACACGATGGAAACTATGGATACCAAAGAGTTGGAACCGGAAGAATATAGATAGGGAGAAGGAAATTGATTAGTCGTCAAGAAATACTGGATTTTTCCAGAGAATTTGGGATTACAGCCAATATTGTTGAGAAGGACTATGTGCTTGCGTGGTTATTGGCTGGAATTTCTACCCGTACTGAATTAAACACTACATGGATATTTAAAGGTGGGACCTGTCTAAAAAAATGTTACTTTGAAACCTACCGTTTTTCCGAAGATTTGGATTTTACTCTCACAAAACCCGAACAACTTAATCAGGAATTTTTAACAAAAGTATTTCGTAATATTGCTGAATGGATTAACGAAACAACGGGAGTAGAAATTCCAAAAGACAAAATTTATTTTGAAGTTTTTAAAAATCCTCGTGGTAATATATCTGTAGAAGGTAAAATTAGTTATAAAGGCCCACTGCAGCCGGGAGGTGAATTACCACGAATAAAACTGGATTTGACTGCCGATGAGATTTTGGTTCTAAACCCGGTAAGTCGTGAAGCACATCATTCTTATTCAGATAAACCATCCGGTAGTATTCACGTTCAATGCTACTGTTTTGAAGAACTTTTTGCGGAAAAAATAAGAGCATTGGAAGAACGTTTAAGACCACGGGACCTTTACGATGTAATTCATCTATATCGTCATAATGATATGAACCCTAATCATGCTATGATGCTTGATGCACTTAAAAAGAAATGCGAGTTTAAAGGTATACAAGTGCCATCACTATCTTCTATCACAAATAAACCTGAACGTAAAGAGTTAGAACAGGAATGGGAAAATATGCTTGGGCATCAATTACCTGTATTGCCCCCGTTTGAACAATTTTGGCAAGAACTGCCGTCAGTGTTTGAATGGATTTATAAAACCACGGAAAAGACTGTTCAACCTAAAATATCTTCTATGAACATAGCGATTGATAAAACATGGCAACCACCTGCAATGGCTCAAGCATGGCATATGACCGTTCCTCTTGAGATAATAAGGTTCGCAGCATCAAACAGATTGTGTGTTAATTTAGCATATAATAATACTTCTCGGTTAATAGAGCCATATTCACTACGTCGAAGTTGTGATGGAAATTTGTTATTATATGCAGTAAAACATCAAACAGGTGATGTAAGGTCATATAGAGTTGATAAAATACAAGGTGCGGAAGTCACAAAAGAATCATTCATACCACGATATGCAATTGAGTTAACTGCCTCCGGTTTGGTTTCAACTCCCCAAATTCACAGAACAACAACTGTACATAAATCTAATTTTGGACCAACATATATTATTGAGTGTTCTTACTGTGGAAAAAGATTTAACCGGGAAAAAAACAATACCAGGTTGAGTCCACATAAAGATAAATCTGGATATTCCTGTTCTGGTCGTTCTGGATATTTAGTTGAAACAAAATAATGGAGAAAAATTGATATGACAAAAGAATCAGTTACTATTGTTCAGCGATTATGGAATTACTGCAATGTTTTAAGAGACGACGGCGTGAGTTATGGCGACTATGTGGAGCAGTTGACTTATTTGTTATTTCTGAAAATGGAAGATGAGATGGTCAAAGAAAAAATAAAAAAATCCTCGGAAATACCCAAAGGACTTGACTGGCAGAGTTTAGAATCAAAAGATGGCACAGCCCTTGAAACTCATTACAGGTATATATTGCAGGAACTTGGCAAAGAAAAAGGGCTATTGGGTGTAATATTCCGTAAGTCACAAAATAGAATACAAGACCCTGCAAAATTAAAACGACTGGTAGAACTTATTAATTCTGAAACATGGATAGGAATGGATATTGATGTAAAAGGCGATATTTACGAAGGTCTTTTGCAGAAAAACGCAGAAGATACCAAAAGTGGCGCCGGGCAATATTTTACACCTCGCCCATTGATTAGGGCGATGGTAGATGTAATGAAACCCGAATTGGGAATGAAAATATGTGACCCTGCTTGTGGCACAGGCGGATTTCTACTTGCTACATATGAATATCTATCAAAAAAGAATCTGGATAAAGACCAAAAGAAAATATTAAAGTCAAAAACTTTTAAGGGCTGGGACATAGTAGATGGAGTTGCCCGTCTTTGCGTAATGAACCTGTTTTTACACGGTATAGGTGGAGATGAAAGCCCGATTATTGTCAGCGACGCTTTAGCATCCGACTCAGGTGATAGATTTGAAATGGTGCTTACCAATCCGCCTTTTGGTAAAAAAAGCAGTATCACTATTGTAAACGGAGACGGCAAAGCAGATAAAGAATCACTTATTTACGAAAGACAGGATTTTTGGGCAACTACTTCAAATAAACAACTTAACTTTTTACAGCATGTAAAAACCATATTGAAAGAAAACGGTAAAGTAGCGATAGTCGTTCCTGACAATGTTCTTTTTGAAGGCGGAGCGGGGGAAACAATAAGAAAGAAACTGCTTGATACTTGTGATGTCCATACTTTACTGCGGTTACCAACCGGCATATTTTACGCTCAGGGTGTTAAAGCGAATGTGCTTTTTTTTGACAAAAGAAAAGCAAGTGAAAAACCATGGACAGATAAACTTTGGATTTATGATTTAAGAACCAATATGCATTTTACGCTTAAAGAAAACACTTTAAAATACGAACACCTTGAGGATTTCGTAAAATGTTATAATGCGGAGAACCGTTATAACAGAAAAGAAGCAGAAAAATTCAAATGTTTTAAGTATGGCGAATTGATAAAGCGGGACAAAACTAATCTTGATATTATCTGGCTTAAAGATGAAAGTATTATGGATTTAGAAAATTTACCCGCTCCTGATATAATTGCCAAAGATATCATGAAGAACCTAAAAAATGCATTAGAAAAATTTAATAGAATATCAAGGGATTTATAAGTATTATGAAACAACTTAAAATGGCACATGTTTCGGGATGGAGTAGCAATATTACGGGATATTTGATGAGGGAGAATAAACAAAAATGATAACGAAGAATACTGCTTCAAGCAAAGATCTTGTAAATATGATGCATACTTCATTAAAAAGAGCGATGAATTGCTTGTTAATCTAAAAAAGGAATTTTAAAATGCTTGACTGGAAAAAAGTCCGAATTACTTTTTCGACGGTTAAATTGAGACAGTTTATGGAGCAACTACACTGTATTATTTGCTTAAATAGGGTTGGCGGTTGGGTTGGCGATTGGGATTAGGTTGGCGATTATACAGACACAAACCGCGATGCCATCATAACGATAAACCGACAATCGGATTATTGTTAGTAAAACAGAGAAATAAAATGGTTGCTGAATATGCCGGAAAAGTTAAAATCAATCTTGCCGACTATTGAGGAAATCGAGGCGGAAATGAGTGCTGACACAAAAGGTGGCAAGAAGCGACAGGATATAAAATGACATTACCGGATGAAAAATTGATTGCCGAGGAACCTGAAAGACCTGTTTGTAGCGACTTATGAAATTATTTAATTTAACGAAAAACAAAGTTGTTGTTGAGAATTTATCAATTGCCGAAAATTATTTTGAGAGGGCGAAGGGGCTTTTGGGACGAAAAGATATAAAAGAAAACGAGGGGCTTTTAATAAAAAATTGCAATTGGATTCATATGTTTTTTATGTGTTTTCCGATAGATGTTATATTTATGAAAACACGGAAATGTCATTGTGAGTCCGTCGTGGCGGATGAAGCAATCTTATGGGATTGCCACGGGCTTCGCCCTCGCAATGACAATGGCACAGAGGACACAGATGTCATTGCGAAGCAATCTCAAGGGGTTTACAAAGTTGTGAAAATTTTGTATAATGTAAAATCGTGGCGGATAAGTCCGCTTGTTTTTCAGGCAGATTCAGTTCTGGAAATAAAGTCGGGAATTTTCCAAAATGGGAATGTAATTTCGGTCGGTGATGAACTAAAAATTATAGAGATTGGGAAATTAGGAGATTAGGAGATTGGGGAATTGAAAAGGCAGAGATTAGGAGATTGAAAAACCCGAGATTATGAGATTGTGAGATTATGAGATTAGGATTTTGACTTTCCCTAATCTCCATTTTCCATTCTCCATTCTCTGTTTTTCCATTTTCTTAATCTCTGGTGTTATTATGGCACAAACAACAGGCAAAAAAAAATCATGTAAGGAAATTCTTGTGGACAGAAATGTTCTGACCGAGGAGCAGGCATACTTGGTTGAGCAGGAAATTAAAAAAACAGGTGCTCTTTTTCAACAAGCGGTAGTTGATATGAAACTTATTGAAAAGGGTAAAGTTCTTAGATTTCTTTCAAACGAATGGAGCGTCAAGGCGATTGATTTATCTGCTATGGATGTTGACCCGGATATCGCCAAAATCATACCTAAACAGTCGGCAAAAAGATACAATGCGGTGCCTTTTGCGAAGGAAGAGAACATTTTGTTCGTAGCGATGGCCGAGCCGCGTGATTTATTTGCTATTGAGGATATAAATCTAAGAACCAGTTTTCATGTTCAGCCATACCTGGCGCTTCCCGAGGATATAAAAGGTGTTTTGAGCAAGGCATATGGAGTTGACGAGGTGGCTCACATTCCGGAAGAAGATGAAGAAAAACAACAAACAGCAACTATATCAAGTGCTGCTGATGTGGATGAAGTCCGAGAACTTACAGCAGAACTTATAGCCGGTTTTGATACCGACGGTGATGTGCAGGTTGACAAATTTGCCACCGAAGAAGCAACAGATATTATGCAGGTTGATACATCCGCACCTGAGGTTGAAAAACTTATCAATGCCATAATATTAGAAGCGTTGCGGCTTAAAGCATCTGATATACATGTAGAGCCAATGGAAAAACGGCTCCTTGTTAGGTACCGTGTTGACGGTAATTTAAGACGCTCAACTTTCAAAATTCCTATGTCTTTCAAACAGGCGCTCATTGCAAAAATAAAAATTATGACGGGTTCAATGAACATTACCGAGCGCAGAGTCCCGCAGGATGGACGAATTCAGGTTAAAGCAAAGGGACATCCGATTGAGTTTCGTGTCAATATAATTCCTACTGTCTATGGCGAAAGTGCGGTTATGAGAATTTTAGACCGTTCTGGTTCATCGGCAAAATTAGAACAATTGGGCTTTTTACCGGATACGATTGAAAAGTTCATGACATCGCTGGGTAAACCGTACGGATTAATTCTTGTATGTGGGCCAACAGGAAGCGGTAAATCATACACACTTTCAGCCGCCCTTGCTGCAATAAAAGACCCAACGGAAAAAATTTTAACAGCCGAAAATCCGGTTGAATATAATCTTGACGGTGTTATGCAAGTTCAGGTGAACCCGGAATTAAAAATGGGAGATAAGGTTTTTGATTTTGCGATGGCGCTTCGTGCATTTCTCAGACAGGACCCCGATATTATAATGGTCGGCGAAATAAGAGATAGAGAAACAGGGCAGATTGCGATGGAGGCAGCGATGACCGGGCATTTAGTTTTATCAACGCTTCACACGAATGATGCACCGTCGGCAATTTCCCGTCTGTCTGAAATGGGAATACAGACATTTCTTGTTGCCAACACAACAGAGTGCATACTTGCCCAGCGGCTTGTCCGAACACTTTGTCAAGCGTGCAAAGAACCGGATACCAACCCATCGGAGGATTTATTATCAATGTTAATCGTGCATAAAATTGATTATTCAAAAGCAACATTTATGAAAACACATTCCGGTGGCTGTCCCAAATGCGGAGGGACAGGAATGAAAGGCCGGACGGCTATTCACGAATTTTTGGTTATGGACGAGGAGTTGAAAAGATTTTGCATAAAAGAGGTCGCCGTTGGCCCCATAAGAGATATGGCTGTCAAACACGGTATGCGTTTAATGGTGGATGACGGTCTGATAAAAGTTACGATGGGTGTTACGACTCTTGAAGAAGTAATGACGGTGGCCGCATGAGAGGCAAAGGATAGAAAATGGAGATTGGGAGATTTGGTTTTACCCTAATATCTTCGCCACAGGCGAACCTACTTGGCTAATCTCCATTTCCCTAATCTCGGGTTTTGGAGGAGGAAAATATGTCCGATTTTAATGAATTTTTTGAAATTGCCAGAACCATAACAGCAACGAATGATGTGGACTCAATCTTAAAAAAAATTGGTGCCGCTGCCGAAAAACTCACACGAACAATGGCATCTTCAATTATGCTGTTGGATGACGACAAAAAAAATCTTTATTTCAAGGTGGCAAGCGGTGATAAAGGAATGATTCTTACAAAACTAAAAGTTCCGGTTGGCGAAGGTGTTGCCGGCTGGGTCGCAGCAAATAAACAATCGCTGATGATTCAGGATGTATCAACTGATGCGAGATTCACCGGAAAAATTGATTCTGAGTCGGGGTTCAGAACAAAATCAATTTTGTGTGTTCCTCTAATTGTTAACGACGAACTTATTGGTGTGGCGGAGGTTTTGAATAAAATTGACGGATCATCTTTTACCGAAGATGATAAAGAGATTTTGACCGGTTTATCAAATTTTGCAGCGGTTGCAATTGTTAACGCAAAAAATATTTCAGACCAAAAGAATTTTTTTGCCAATGTTTTTGAGATATTAACTATTGCGTTTGAGTCAAATGATCTCCGATTTTCCGGGCATTGTTTTAAGGTTGCCCAACTTTCTATGGCAATCGCGAGAGAACTTAATATTACCGGCTCCCAGTATAGAGACATTTACTATGCCGCTATTTTGCATGATGTGGGATTTATCGTTGAGCAGGACTATTCAATTTTGGAACACAGTAGCAACAAAATGCATCCTGTAAAGGGTTACGAGATGATAAAAAATATACATCTTTTGAAGGATGCTGCAATACTGATAAAGTATCATCATTTGATGTATGATGGTTCAGGTTTTCCCGCCGAGGGTTTATCAAAAGATAGAATTCCAATTGGCTCCCGCATAATTGCCCTTGTTGAAGCAGCTGAGGATATGAGATTTTCTGTTTATCCTGAAGAAAAAATCAGACAAACCATTGAATCGCAGAAAGGAATAAAATTTGACCCCGCCATAGCGGATATCTACCTGAAAGGCAGTGAATAAAAAAGGCAGGATTAAGTTGTAAGTTGTAAGTATTAAGAAAAGGGAAAAAACTTAATCCTTAATTCTGATGTCAATGGACTTAATTAAAGAAATAAATCATTTGCGTGTTGAAAAAAAGGCGGTGATATTAGCCCATAATTATCAACTGCCGGAAATTCAGGATATTGCGGATTTCGTCGGCGATTCATTAGAATTGTCAAGAAAAGCGGCGACCACCGATGCAAAAATTATCGTTTTCTGCGGAGTCCATTTTATGGCAGAGACGGCAAAGATTTTATCTCCGACAAAAACGGTTCTTTTGCCGGATATAAGAAGCGGATGTCCGATGGCTGATATGATTACCGTTTCTGATGTACAAAAACTCCGTCGGGAAAATCCAAAAGCGGAAATTGTTTGCTATATTAATACATCCGCCAATGTCAAAGCCGAGTGCGATATTTGTTGCACCTCTTCAAACGCCGTTGATGTAGTTAATTCCGTCACATCCGATACGGTAGTTTTTCTGCCCGACAGAAATCTCGGAAATTATGTTTCTAAACACACGGCAAAAAAAAAGAAAATGAGCCACGGAGGTCACGGAGAACACGGAGAAGAGTCCGTGTCTTCCGTGCTTTCCGTGGCAAAAAAGATGATTATCTGGAATGGATTTTGTCCGACGCATGAAAATCTCAAATTAGACGATGTCGTTGAATTGAAAAAACAATATCCCGCCGCCAAATTTGTGGCACACCCCGAATGCACCTCTGATGTTTTGGAACACGCCGATAAAATTACATCCACCAGTGGAATAATAAAATATGTGAAAACGGAACCATCAAAGGATTTCATTATAGGCACCGAAACAGCGATTTTACATCGTCTCAAAAAGGAAAACCCCGGTAAAAATTTTATTCCCGCCAGCCGAAAAATGTTCTGCCCGAATATGAAATACAACAACCTTGAATTACTTTACGAGTCACTCCAAAACTTGCAACCCGAAATAGATGTTCCTGAAAAAATCAGAAAAAGGGCATTTTTGACGATTGACAGGATGCTACAAATAAGTTGTAAGTTGTAAGTGGTAAGGATTAAGAATTAAGAAAAAACTTAATCCTTAATCCTGACTTCTCTCCGTGGTAAAAAATTATGAAAGAATATAAGTCGGATTTTTTGATTATCGGTTCGGGTATTGCCGGGCTTTCACTTGCTTTATGGCTTGAAAAGTTCGGCACCGTTTTTATAATCACAAAAAGAGGAATTTCAGACACAAATACGCAAGAAGCCCAGGGCGGAATCGCTTGCGTCTGTCAAAAAAATGACTCGTTTGAAAAGCACATAAACGATACACAAATTTCTGGCGCCGGACTTTGCAAAAAAGATGTTGTCAAACTTGTTGTTGAGCAGGCACCTGCTCGTCTTGAAGATCTGAAAAGCTGGGGTGTGAAGTTTGATGAGTCCCTTGGGCTTGAGGGTGGGCATTCTCAAAGACGGATTGGACATTCGGGAGACCACACGGGAAAAGCAATTGAAGAAGTACTCGTCAATCAGGTTAAAAACAAAAAAAACATAAAGATATTTGAAAATTTTATCTCGGTAAATCTGATAACAAAACGCGGAATTGACGCGGAACAAAACGCGGAATTGACGCGGAACAAAAAACATTGCGGGTGTGTTGGTGCATACATCCTCAATAAAAAAAAAAGTGTTGTTGAAACATTTTTGGCATCTACAACAATTTTGGCAACCGGTGGTGCCGGAAAGGTTTATCTTTACACATCAAATCCCGATGTTGCGACTGGTGACGGAATTGCGATGGCTTATCGTGTCGGATGTAAAGTTGCGAATTTAGAATTTATGCAGTTTCACCCTACCTGCCTTTACCATCCCGAGGCAAAATCATTTTTGATTTCGGAAGCGCTTCGCGGTGAAGGTGCAATGTTGGTTGATTCAAAAGGCAGAAGATTCGTTGGAAAATACCATCCTCTGAAAGAACTCGCACCGAGAGATATTGTTGCACGGGCAATTGACTCTGAATTAAAAAAATCCGGTGATGACTGTGTTTTTCTTGATATTTCTTTCAAGTCGGCTGACTTTATTAAAAAAAGATTTCCGACAATTTACAAAAAATGTCTTTCATTCGGAATTGACATTACCAAGAAACCGATTCCGGTTGTTCCAGCTGCACATTATATTTGCGGCGGAGTTCTAACAGATATTTTTGGGCGAACAAATGTTCGGGGGCTTTACGCTGTTGGCGAGGTTGCTTGTACGGGTTTTCACGGTGCAAACCGCCTCGCTTCAAACTCGCTTCTTGAAGGACTTGTTTTTTCTTATCAAGCATCACAAAAAATTCTATTCGAAAAAAATGTAGGGGCGACTTCAGTCGCCCGCTCAAAGTTCCCAAAGGTTGAATCATGGCAAACTGGGCATGCCACACATCCCGACGAAGCGATTGTTATCTCGCACAATTGGGATGAAATCAGGCGGCTGATGTGGAACTATGTCGGAATTGTCCGCTCAAACAAACGGCTTGAGAGGGCGCTTGCCAGAATAGAGAATCTGAAAAAAGAAATCAACCAGTATTATTGGGATTTTATCATAACGCAGGATTTGATTGAATTAAGAAACATCGCTACCGTCTCGGAACTGATAATAAAGTCAGCAATTGCACGCCGTGAATCCCGCGGACTCCACTACAACATTGACTATCCTGAAAAACTTCCAAACCCAAAAGACACAGTTTTGTAAATTCAAAGGCATTTGACATGGCGGATACGGAGGGCACAGAGAAAAAGACAGAATTAAGAAAGTGAGATTAAGATTAAGAAAATCCTTGCTCAATCTCAATCTTAATCTGCCGTTCCTCTCAATCTGTCTTTTCTGCGTCCGATGAACTTGACTTCTGAAAAACAATTTGCTATACTTATTTCATAAATAGGACAAAAAGGGTATAAAAATGAAATTGCATAATTTACAGGAAAAATTGGCACAACTTAAATATTTCACGCCGCTTGATATCGGAAGGTTTGCTAAACTAACGGATGATTCCGTTCACAAAATTATCTGGCGTTACACGAAAAAGGGCATTTTCGTTAAATTGCGTAATAATTTGTATATGTTCAGAAACAACGAAAAACCGTCTTTGTGGCTTTTGGCAAACAAGATTTATAGTCCGTCATACATTTCGTTTGAGACCGCCCTTTCATACTACGGAATCATTCCCGAAACGGTCTATACAGTAACATCTGCTACTTCAAAAATTACAAGGAATTTTTCTGTGATGGACAATGAGTTTATTTACAAAAAAATCAAAATTGAGGCATTCACGGGTTATAGGGCTATCAAAATAGATGGTGAAACCGTGTTGGTTGCCGAGCCAGAAAAAGCACTTGCCGATTACCTATATTTTGTTCACTTGAGAAAATCGTCGTTAAACGAAAGATTGCGGACAAAAAAAATAAACAAAAAAGCATTTTACACATATATAAAAATCTTTCATAATGAGCCATTTAGTAAATGGATAAAAAATGTTATCTGAAAACAATTTCAAAGGATTGAGCATTAGTAGAATTAAATATCTCTTCAGCGTTGGTTCCAAGAAATATTTAGACACGGAGAACACGGAAGACATGGATAAAAAAAGTCCGTGCAATTCCGTGTCAAAGACATCAATTTTTAAGATTCATAACGGTGCACTTATTCCGCCAATCGGGAGATTTCTGTCAAAAAGAATACCATCCATATATTTTTTGGTGCAGGCGGTTTTACCATTTTGTGTAGGACAGAAGGTGGTTGTTCTGAGAAAAATGTAAAATAAAATGAAAAAACTTATTTTCTATTTATTTTCATCATTCATCATTCATACTTCATCATTCATATTTCTCTATTCCGCTGGCACTACTTCCGCAAACTTTCTGAAAATTGCAGTCGGCGCCAGAGCGTCTGGAATGGGCGAGACATCAGTCGGAGTAAGCGACGATGTTAACTCCATCTACTGGAACCCCGCGGGTCTCGGAATGCTCACAAACAAAGAAGTTTCGTTCCTTTACACGAAATGGTTAGATGATATGTCCTACCAGTATTTTCTCGGTGCATATCCCTCCGTCAAACTTAAAAATTTTCCTTTGCAGACGATAGGACTTGCGGTGTACAATTTTACTTACGGGAAAATTCAAGGTGCCGATTATGAAGGCACACCAACAAAAAACATAAAAGCAAATGACCTTACATTTTGCTTTTCGGACGGTTTGAAAATATTTGAAAATGTGTATGCCGGACTTTCACTCAAGTTTATTGATGAGACATTAAATACAAAAAAGGCGATTGCTTTTGGCGGCGACTTCGGTGTTTTGCATAACAGAGAATTACTTGACGGGAAAATGGGGTTTGGATTGTCCGTAAGAAATTTTGGAACCGCTATGAAATTTGTATCAGAAAGTTACTCTTTGCCGTTCAACATTGCGTTTGGAACATCCTACAAAAGGAACATATTTGGTTTGGAGGACCCGTTAACGGTTGCAATTGATATGAATTTGCCAACAGACAATATGGTGTATTTTAATTTCGGCGCCGAGTATTGGGTGGTAAATCTTGTGGCGTTGAGAGTTGGTTATAAGACATCACAGGATATTGGCTCGGGTTTAAGGGCGGGTCTTGGCTTGAAAATGAACATTTTTCAACTTGATTTTGCGTATGCTGGTTATGATAAATTAGGCGACACTTTTCGTCTGGGAATGACTCTTAAATTCGGAAAACCGACAAAACTTCGCATAACCTCATTGCCTGTAACGACGGAAGAAATTGAAGTACTGCTAAAATCAGCAGAGAAACTTTTCAACGACGGCAGATATGCGAAGGCAATTCTTGAATACAACAAGGTTCTGAATCTTGATGAAACAAATAAAAATGCAATTGAAATGATGAGGAAGTGCAATGAAAAACTTAAAACCAGAGATTAAGAGAATAGAGATTAAGAGATTAGGGTGTCATTGCGAAGCGAAGCCCGTGGCAATCTCATTGAGATTGCTTCGTCAGTCGTCCCGATTTTATCGGGACTCCTTTCTCGCAATGACAAAAAAGGTATTGCGACGCAGTCTGGAAGTGAAGCATCTCATAATGAGATTCTTCGCCCGCCACGGCGGGCTTACTTTAAGTATTAAGTTTTTTCTTAATCCTTATTTCTTAATCCTTGCCACCGGTTTTTTATCACTTACCACTTACCACTTACCACCTATCACTGCCTCTATGTCCGGTGGTGATTGCAAAATTACACGCGGGCAGGCCGGCGGAGTTGGTTCAGGTTTTTATGAGAAAGACAACATCAAACTTTATCATTCGTTTTCGCAATCGTCACCTATCGGCGTCAATGAAACGGACAACATAAAACTGTTTTCGGGCTATTTGATTGTCGGTGGGTATCCATTACAAGTCGTCAGTATGAATCCTTCAAATGGTGGATCAGGTGTTTCGGTTTCCACAACCGTAAAAGTATATTTTGACGGTGAAGTGAGCAGTAACACCGTGGACAGTGCAGTTAGTATGTTAGCGGTTCGCAACAAGTCAGGCACTAAAATATCAGAATCCGTTCCTGTTTTCACTCAATATACTAATGAAGATGGCTCAATAAAAATCGCTCCCAAACAGGCATTGCAAAATAATTGTCGGTATCTTGTTACGATTTCAACACAACTCAAGGAAAATGTAGACGGGTTACCATTGGAGACGACCGTGCAGTGGAAGTTCACGACTGTGTTTTCTCCGCAAGATGACAATGTAATGGTGAGCGACTACGACGAAAAACTGAAAATTGAAATACCGCAATTAGCATTTTCTAATTATTTTTGCACGGCAATAAGTACCGACCCGATAGGTTCTCCTATAAAAATTGAGCCTCATCGAATTCAGATTGCCGACTTAAAAGCAATTGCCGACGAGCCGGATAGAAAAATTCTTACTCATTATGAAATGGTGCCGTTTGATTCGGAAAAAAATCTGATAAGCACCAAGCCAGCAAAAAATCTTTATGTATCGCTGCCTTTTCCGGAAAACCAGTCCACCGAAGGCGGACAGAAAACCATCCGCCCTCAATCGCAAAGTGCTTCTGAAAGATTATCAAGAAACATAAATCTCTATCGCTTGAATGAAGAAAAAAAGTTGTGGGTACGGCTTCCCAATGTTTCGCTTGATTATGAAAATCAACTGTTAAGAGGGACGATTTCGTATCTTGGAACTTTTGCACTTGTTATGGACCCGAATTATGACCTTAGTATTGCTTTTGCTTATCCAGTCCCATTTTCTCCGAATACAGACCCGAATCACAAGTCAATAACTTTCACTAATCTTGCCACAAGATGCACGACAAAAATTTTTACCATCAGCGGCGAACTTGTTAATGAGTTTGAAGAGACGGACGGTGACGGTGAGTATGTTTGGACAGAGGTTAAAAATAAAGACGGTGAAAGTTTAGCGTCTGGTGTTTATTTGTATTTGATAGAGTCAAAATTAGATAAAAAAGTCGGCAAATTGATGATAATAAAGTAGAAAGTTGTGAAGCCCGTTAGGGCTGACCTGTTAATAGTAGATTTGCTATCCCACGAACCCTGAAGATGCTTTATGAAAAAAGTTTCTAAAGTTGCTGTGATTAGTTTTGCTTTACTAGTCACTGTTCACTTAACAACCAATCACTGTTTTTTATGGGCTGGTTCCACCGGTGATTTTTTAGCCCCCGGTGGTGTGGTGTACGACGGTGGAAGGGATGATTATGCACATAGTGTAGCGGTTGATACTATTTCTGCAGGTGGTCCGTATATCTATGTTGCAGGTTATTCTGTTAACACCGTCAATCGTGACTATTTCTTAATAAAATACAATAGTTTTGGAGTTATGATTGCGTCAGCAACATACGACAGTGGCAAAGATGATGAGGCATATCGGGTGGCAACAGATAATTCGGGGAATGTTTATGTTGCTGGAACTTCATATGGAAGCGATTTTTCTAATGATTATTTCACAATCAAGTATGATTCATCACTAAAGATTATTTCATCAGTGCCATATGATACTGGATGTCATGGTGCCTGGGATGTAAGTGGTATAGCAATAGACACATCAGGCAATGTGTATGTTGCAGGAACACGAGAAATGCCCGACGGTGGTCACCTTGGTTATTTCATACTTAAGTATAATTCTTCATTATCAACCATTCTTTCAGAAAAAAGTTATCACAGCGGTTCACTAAAAGATGATTGGTGCACTGGTATAGCGGTGAATAACGCAGGCGATGTTTATGTTACGGGATATGTTGACAATGGCACAAATTCGGTTCCGAATCGTGATTGGTTCACAATCAAGTACGACTCTACATTATCAACAGTTCTTTCTTCGGCAACATATGATAGCGGTTATAGAGGTGCGTCTGGCGAGTCATATGATGAGTCCTACGGAATAACGGTGGACAGTTGTAATGTATATGTAATGGGTTCCAGATATTCGGACTCTAATGGTTTCATAATCAAGTACGATTCTTCGTTAGCAACCATTCTTTCTTCAGCAACATACAGTGGTTATCCTCGTGATATAATAGCGGAGGCGGCAGGAAATGTTTATGTTACAGGTTCTTCCGGTTCGGGTTCTCGTTATCTCACAGTAAAATATAATTCCTCATTAACAACCATTCTTTCTTCGGCAACATATGAAACAGGAACTATTAATGAAGCACATAGTGTAGCGACAGACAATTCAGGTAATGAATATGTTACAGGGCGTTCGCATAACGGTGAAAACTATGATTACCGCACAATAAAGTATAGATTAAATAACGCTCCGAAATTATCCTGGACTGATGAAGAAAATTATACTTCCGACGGACTTCACCCCGAAACAGGTTCTCCCTCAACAAATTTTGTTTATCGTGTAAAATACGCAGACGCTGATAACGACCCACCTGCAAGTGATTATCCTAATATACATATTCTAAAAGGTGATAAAGAAATTAGTGGAAGTCCGTTCATACTTGCAGAAATCAACCCACAAGATACAATATATACCGACGGAAAGATTTATACATACTCTGCAATACTTTCTTCAGGGACCGATTACACATATTATTTTGAAGGGTATGATACATGGTATGATTCAGCAACAGAGTTTATCCGTGGCTCGGGACCACATATTATAACAAGCAGTATTGAAGTGAGCAGTGCAACTATCTTGAGCAGGACGGACTTAACCGAAACAATGGCGGTTCAGAAATTATCATTAGAAAATCTATTGGTAGATGGAGATTTGAAAGGAACAATTAGTTTTAATGAATCAAAAAACATAATTATAAAAACAGGTTCATTTAGCGATAAAGGTGTAACGGATAGTTCATGGACGGCAACTTTAGATGGATTAACATATAAAGGTTTTTGGAAAGGAATGATTCATTTTGTTCCTGCTGAAAGAAAGTATTATATGAAAGGTATAGTTGAAGGTGATATCTGCGGAGCAGTAGAAGGGTACATTGCAGAGTCCACGAGCAACAGTGGTGTTTATGATATTTACGCATCTACATGGAATTTTATTTATCTGTTTGAGCAACAACGAACAGGTAGATTATGTGTTAGTGGCACGGTGAACACTGTTGAAACAGTTGAATATTCTAACACCAAACTTTATTTTTTACAAACATCAGCAAAAGGAACTGATAGCGGATATTATCTGACGCCATTAGATATGATGATAACCAATGTCCAAATAAACGACAAACTTAATCCCTATTACGGGTTAGGATTTTCAATTCTTTCATACACTTCAAAATACGGTCAAGGTCAAGCATGGATGTATAGCAAGGCGATAGGCGATAATTTATATAAAATGGACGGTGTGTTTGAAAAACCGCTGTATGGATTAGCATCAGTCACATTAGAGGAAAAAACAGAAGAAGCATATTTATCAATTTCTATAACACAACTTGATATTGGTTCACTCCCTGAACCGGACTTAAGAGTTAATACCTGGGGACCAGAGAGAGCAAGCCCAGGGCAAACAATAAGTTATGCAATTGAACTAAGAAACGATGGACTAAAAGAAGCGGAAGATATTACACTGACTACCCAGTTACCTGTTTTAAGCGATTTTGTTTCTGCTTCTATTAACCATATGTATTATTCTGAACTTCATATGTTACGATGGGATTTCTTGAGCATACCTGCTAGATCGGTTATTGAACTAAACTTTCAAGTAAGAATTCATTGGGGATTACCTGAAGAAACAGGACTATCATCTACAGCATATATTTTACCTAAAGCAAAAGCAGATTCCGTCTTTCAGTATTTTTCAAAATGAACCAGGAGACATAACATGAAAATGCTAACAGGAGCAATAACCCCAGCATTAATGCTTGGGTTACACACTTTGTGTGTTGTAGGTGCGTTATTTTCAGTACAGCCAGTTGAAAAAAAATTTAATCCCGATGATTTAGTTGAGGTTTTTATTGAACAGAATAAATGTAACGTTGTTTTGGGAAGATTGAAAGATAAAACTACAATACAAGTTTTCGGATTAGAATCTGTTCCCAAAACATCGGTAGCGCTGATGCCGGGAGTGCCGGCGGAGTTGTCAATTGATGGTAACACTGCTTTTAGGGATGCTAAATTATTGCCTGATAAAACAAAAATAGCATTTTCCATAATGGGTGGGCATAATGAATGGTCAGGGTTGTATGAAATAAAAAATAAAAAAATAAAACAATTAGACGTTGCTTACGATAGTTGGTCAGGAAATTTATACCCCTCTCCTAACGGCAAATATATTGTCGAAAATGCTATTAGCGGTGCTGGATCATTAATAATAGTATATAATGTTGAAAGCCAAGAACCGAAATGGATATTTACATTGGATCTATATGAGTTTGGAGAAAGAATTAGGTGGAAAGAAGGTGGCAATTTTCACTTTCGGGTCTATGGGTGGTCAAAAGATGGAGAAAAAATACTTTTTCAAGTACAAGAAGAAAAATATGTCAAGGATAATAAGGAAAATGAGCATATAATATCAAAAGGGAAAAATTTAGGATTATGGATTATTAATGTAAATGGTAAAAACTTAAAGAGGATCGGAAAATGAAAAACAAAGCAATATTTCTTTTGTTGACTATTTGTTGACTAACGGTACGTTCTATGATATAATATAGACCGTATGGAAACCAAACTTCACAAGAATGCGAAAACCACATTAAAGATTAGAGAAGAGATTCGCGCCTCAACAGATAGCATTTATGTACTCTCCAGGAGATTC
>JAZDKR010000030.1:0-3038 GCA_043802785.1 Elusimicrobiota bacterium | reverse complement strand
GCCTAAAATTGGAGATGTTCCAACAGATGTCTTTTTGTATTTTTTAGATATTTTGGCACTTAATGAAGATGTTAAAGTTCATACACTCGGACATGAAAATGCACAACATGATTACGGACGAATTAATACCTTACTTACTTTCGCGCACTTAATAGCGGTTTTACTAAACCGTCGTTCACTTGCAAAATTTGCAGGCTCGTTTGCTCGTCCGCCGTCTGGAATGGCACCAATTCCCAAAACCGAAAGAGGTGGAATATTCGATTCTTTTCCTTTGCTATCCCAAAGTTTCTAGTTAGCCAGAGTTTGTCTTTTGCCACGAAATAATTTGTATTTTTGATCAATATAGCCGTCTGTTAGCCTTGCATTGATTATGTCGCAATATTTTTTATCGATTTCCGCAGATATAAATTGACGATTTAAGTTTTTGCATACATCTATTTCTGCTCCACTACCACCAAAAAGTGTAAAAACTATTTCTTTTGGTTTTGTCGAAGCCTTGATCAACATCTCGGTTAATTTTTGAGGAATTTGACAAGCATGGTATGTTTTTTCTTTGCTTACATTTTTTACAAGATTAAATTCAAACCAAGAATAAGGCATTCTTCCTTTTGAACCATTTGCTAGATTTTGCCGTATTCTTTTGTCATTCGGATTTTTATAAGGTAATGCAACATCATCTTTAAAAAATTTATTATCATCGTTTTTTCTTACATGTAAAATGCTTCTATGTGCCGTTGTAAATCTTTTTGGTGTATGTCCAACATTCGTATTGTAAACCCAGACATACTCATGGACATTTGGGAAATATAAATCTATATATTTTACTCGAAGGTGTGCGTTTTGTTGCGGGTAATTCATCATAAAAAGATTGCCATCATTTTTAAGCACTCGCATTGATTCCTTTGTGAGTTCTACATACCAATTTATGTAATCTTCGAATTTTCTTGTGTAATTGTTTTCTCCATATCTAATGCCAACATTGTAATCAGGATCACCGAAAATCATATCTACGCTATTATCCGGTAAGTCTTTCAAAACATGCATTACATCTCCGTTGTAGACCTTATTAAGATAGTCTGATATTTTACCTTGCTGTTGAGTATTTTTCTTGACGGATAAAATAAAATCTTGAGCAGACTGTTTAGATTCATTTGTTTTTATAATATCAAGTAATGTGCCTTGTAGTGCGAACTGTTGTCCGTTTTTAATTATAATCGGCTCATAGTTTTTGTTGGCTGGTTGCAATCTGATTTGTCCTTTTTCTTTGTAAAAAGTTTTGAGAGTTGCTTCGTTTCCATTAAGCAGTGCCACTACCTTGTCGCCATTTTCAGCAGTATTTTGTCTATTGATTAAAATAGTGTCACCGTTATTTATACCTTCATCAATCATACTGTCGCCCTGCACTCGAAGTGCATAAACCTCGCTTGATTTTGGAAGTCTGCTTTTGGGAATAGCGATAGTTTCTCTATTTTCGATTGCTTCTATTGGTTCACCCGCAGCGATTATTCCTAAAAAGGGAATTTTTACCATTATCTCTTGATTTCTGGGAACAGCCGAGCGGGGCTGGTTACGTTCTTTGTTTAGTTGTCCTGCTTCTTTTAACTTTCTAATATAATAGTGAGCAGTAGAAACGGAGGCGAGTTTAAATTTTTTCTTGATTTCTTCAAGAGAGGGAGCATAGTCATTTTTGACATGATACTCTTTTACGAAATCGAAAACCTGCTTTTGCTTTTTTGTAATCATAATGATATTATAGAAAGTAATTAGAAAGTATGCAACAGTAAGTTATCCACACAGGTTGCACGAATAAGTATTTATGGACAATAAAGAACAAATAACAAAAATCTTTCCTGATGAGATGATGTCTGGAACAGTCAAAAATCAACAAGAGTTGAACGAAGCCTTTTTGAAGTACCCTAGTTTTTCTAAGACATATATTCAGACGGCTTTATATTGGGAAGATACGAGAAAATGGTACGAGGAAAACTGGCCAAAAGTATTTAAGTATCTTGATAAAGATTTTTTAGATAGATTTAAAATGGAAGATGAACACTATGCGCGAGCATGGGAATTCCATTTGGCATCGGTTTTATTAGACAAAGGTCTCCAGCTTGAAGAAAAAACTTGGGAAACAGGACCTGATTTTTGTATCAAAACGCAAACAGGGAAAAAGATTTGGATTGAAGCGATAACTTGTGATTTGGGGACAGTTGATCCAGTGGAACCGCATCCTGTTATGAAATCCGGTCAGATATACTCTTTTGGTGGCAATATTGAAGATACACACCGACCGAGAGCGTTGCGTATTACAAACGCAATCGGCACAAAATTCGAGAAGTTTAAAAAATATTTGGATGATTCAAAAAGTGGAGTTTCAAAAGATGATTGTCTTTTAATTGCTATCAATGGCGGAGCCATTCAGCATTTTGCTGATCCAAGTATGCTATTTAAGCGATCTGTATTTGGACAAGGACCAGATATTCTCGTAAAAATTCCCGGACAAGAAAAATTAAAAGGAGGATTTTATAAACCAACGCCGACAATAATAAAGAAAAAGGATGTTTCGGAAGAAGAAATCCCAGCAAATTTTATGGAGATGGGTGAATTTTCAAAAATCAGCGCGGTTTTGTATTGTGGCCATGGAGTATCTTATAGCTGGATGAATGGAATCAATGTCGGAGATAATTTTTTGTTTGCTTATCATTCGAACCCAGAAAATCCAATACCAGAAAATACTTTTAAGTTTGGACATGGAATTAGAAAAGATTCTGCGACAGGAAGTATTGAAGATAAAGAACAAAAATAAGAATTCAAGGGAGCAATCCCCGCCGTTTTATAATATTTCCTAAAAACGGCGGGGATTTGTGCGCGCACAGGGCGGGCGGGGCAAGCACAATACAATCCGTTTGTGCCTTAGCACAATCCGCTTATAGAGTTACCACTACCCGCCGTCGAAGCCACAGAGTTTCAAGCCACCACCGAACACTGAGAGGAAGTGCCTCGTCTCGCCGTGAGGACGGAGAAATGAACAACTCCAA
>JAZDKR010000029.1:0-15389 GCA_043802785.1 Elusimicrobiota bacterium | reverse complement strand
TGCTTTGTGATACCGGTGATAAATACTTTTAAAGTAATTCATCTTGAATTCTAATTTCATAATCTAACCCTCCCTTCAGGGTTAGATTATACATGATTTGACGATGACCCCTTGGGTTAGATTATACATGATTTGATACGGGGGTTTGACAAAGGGCATTTTTTATGTTATACTGTTGTTGGTATAATGTTTGGAGTGAGCCTCACGAACTGGACACTCATGTAGTTATTTGTATCGGATTCAGTTTCCGATACTATAGACCAATGAGCGTGAAAATCAATAAACAAATATCTTTCGTAAGGTATGAAGCCAACCTTAAATTCGCCAATGACCCAATGAAGTTTCTCTTCGACAAAATTGACTTTTCTTTCAGCTATCCGTTAGCAGAACCTTTCTACAAGTCCGGTGGCAGACCTTTTTTTGACCAGGTCAGCATTTTCAAGGCACTGCTGTTCATCTATATGAACATCAAAATCCAGTCTGAAAGACAACTTGATAGTGGCGAAGTGATTGCGGAGTTAGAAAAGGAAATTCGGATGTTTGTTGACGGGGAGATAGTATGAATATTAAAAAATATTTTTGGAGTATCAATGACATCGTCATAAAAGAAACCAAAAAGATTTAAAAAAATCCCAAGCATCCGTATTTTATACGGAAATTTTTATGCGGAACACTATGAAGCATAATTAAGCATGATAGAATAGATAAGGGCTGAAATCAGTTTGATTTGTCTGCCAGGACTAATATTGAACAGTCGGAAATTTCGGCGATTGAAAGTGGTAAAAAAACATAACATTGGGAAAGCTTTATAAAATATGCGCCGTATTAGGGATAAAAAACATATCAATTGACAATAAACAAAAAAAATAGGATTTTTATGAAATTTAGTAAACTTTGGTTGCCGGTATTTGTTTGGTGTTATGTAATATATTTTTTTTCCGATATACCTGGGCTTGACACTGGACTTGGTGTTTGGGATTTAATTTTGCGTAAGGGCGCACACATAACGGAGTATTTTGTTCTGACAATTCTTTTGGTAAGGGCGTTCAGAAGGTCGTTTCGGATGTTATGTACATTTTTGATAATATTTCCGTCGGTAATTTCGTTTTTGTATGCTTGTAGTGATGAATATCATCAGACATTTATCAAAAACAGATGTGGCACTCCTTGGGATGTTTTGGTTGATACTGTCGGAATTTTGCTTGTTATTTTTCTGTATATCAAGAAAAGCAAGTTAGTCCCGCCCCGGCGTGATGACCAAAACCTTATACCACGGAAGCACGGAGTTACGGAGACGCGGAAAGCACGGAGAACCACTTGAATCAGGATTAAGAAGTCAGGATTAAGGATTAAGTGATAAGGATTAAGTTTTTTCTTAATCCTTAATACTTACCACTTACCACTTAATTCTTACCACTGCCCTTCTTACCACTTATCACCTAATTCTGTCTTTTCTCTGTGCCCTCTGTGCCCTCCGTGGCGAATGCCTTTGACTTGTGAAATCTACATATATGGAACCAAAAATTAAAAATTTTTTATTAGAATTAAATCCTGAACAGAAAAAAGCAGTTGTTCACAATAGAGATCCGCTTTTGATTGTCGCGGGAGCAGGAACCGGAAAAACAACGGTTATAGCAAATCGCATTGCGTATCTTATTTCAAAAAAAAAAGCAAAACCTGAAGAAATTTTGGCTCTCACTTTTACCGAAAAAGCAGCCGCCGAAATGCAAGAAAGGGTTGATATGCTTGTGCCCTACGGTTTTGCGGATGTGTGGATTTCTACATTTCACTCATTCGGCAACAGAATTTTGGAGGACGAATCAATTTTTTTGGGATTAACATCCGACTTCAAAGTTATGGCACAGCCGCAGCAAATTGTCTTTTTCAGGGAACATCTTTTTGAATTCCCGATGGAAAAATTAAGACCGTTAGGTAATCCGCAAAAGCATATTGATGCATTGTTGTTTTTATTTTCCCGTCTTAAAGATGAGGATATTTCATATGAAGAATATGCAAATTATGTCCACCGTCGTGAAAGTATTGTCAAAAAAGAGCCGAAAAATAGGGAACTTGCCGATGAGATTAGCATTCAAAAAGAAATTTCGGAAATTTACAGAAAGTATGAAGAACTTAAAATGCACTATGGGTTGATTGATTTCAGCGATCAAGTATGGATGGTATTAAAACTTTTCAGGGTTTATCCGTCAATATTAGAAAAATATCGCAAAAAATTCAAATATATTCTCGTGGACGAATTTCAGGATACGAATTATTCCCAATTCCAGTTGCTTAAAATTTTATTGAACAGGGGAAAAAATATAACCGTCGTCGGTGACGACGACCAAAGTATCTATAAGTTCCGTGGAGCGGCAATTTCAAACATACTAAATTTCAAAAAAGAATATCCTACGGCGAAGCAGATAGTGCTAACGAAAAATTACCGTTCAAGACAGCAGATATTAGATTTTGCCTACACCATGATAAAATACAATAATCCCGACCGTCTGGAAGTGAAAAATAAAATTAACAAGAAACTAATATCTGACAGAGAACATCAGCCGAGTAACTTTGCCCGCTTCGCAGCGAGGCGAGCCTGTGGCGAAAACATCACCACATCAGAACGCATTTTTTCTTCATCAGAACATCAGAACGCAGTTAGACACCACCACTTTGATACCGTTTCTGCCGAGTCGGATTTCGTTGCCGAAAAAATTTCCGAATTACATCAGAATGTCGTTGGTTTTCAACCCGAGAACGCTGTTGATTTTACATCAGAATGCCCCTCTTATTCGTTGTCTTATAAAGATTTTGCGATTCTTGTTCGTTCCAACAATGATGCCCTGCCGTTTATTAAATCGCTCAATGTCCAAAACATTCCGTGGCATTTTTCAGGAGGCAGCGGACTTTATGAAAGAGAAGAAATAAAAATTTTAATATCGTTTTTGAAAGTAGTTTCCGATTTATCCGACAATGTTTCGCTGTTTCATCTGGCATCGTCGGAAATTTATGGGATGCCGATGGACGATTTAACGATACTTCTCAACGAATCGTCAAGAAAAAAAATTTCTCTGTATAATGTATTTAATTCCGTCACGGCGGATCTGCGAAAATCTGATGCAGAAAATACCTGCCCGACTGACTTGGTCAGGCGGGTAAGCGAAGAAGGGAAAAAAATCATTATCAGAATTACTAACGATATTAAAAAATATATGGAGTTGTCGCGGGAGTTATCCACGGGTCAGGTAATTTATAAATTTATAAATGATACCGGCTGGTTAAAAAAACTAATTGGGCAAGATTCAAGGAATGTTGGGATGGTTTCAAACATTGCGTTATTTTTTGAGATAGTCAAAAATTATTCCGAAATTGGGAAAGTTGATAAACTGCAATTTTTTACATCTCATCTTTCGGCTCTTATTGAGGCTGGTAGCAATCCGGCGACTGCGGAGGTGGATCTATGGGATACTGATGCGGTAAATATTTTAACGATTCATAAAGCGAAAGGT
Source organism: Elusimicrobiota bacterium (assembly GCA_043802785.1). Lineage (GTDB taxonomy): Bacteria > Elusimicrobiota > UBA8919 > UBA8919 > UBA8919 > JAZDKR01. Next base: position 11,883 of record JAZDKR010000029.1, on the reverse strand, counting down.
CTTGAATTCCCGGTTGTGTTTATGGTTTCATTGGTTCAGGACAAATTTCCGGTTAGAAGAAGAAAGGAACGGATAGAAATTCCAGATTCACTTATAAAAGATATTTTACCGTCAGGAGATTTTCATATTCAGGAAGAAAGGCGGCTTTTTTATGTCGGTATGACCAGGGCAAAGGATAAACTTTATCTTACATCTGCTTCCGATTATGGTGGTGCCAGGGAGAGAAAAATAAGCCAGTTTATTTATGAGGCACTTAATTTGGCATCGACAAAAATCGCAGCAAAAAAACTTCTTCCGATAGAGGCGATTAGAAAAAATGAAGTTGTGAAGAGTTCTCTAACCGTCTTTTCGCCACAGGCTCGCCTCGATGCGAAGCGGGCAAACCTACTTGGGAAGAACCCTGTGCAGAGGCAACTGACATTGAGCCATTTTCAGATAGATGATTATCTAACCTGTCCTCTGAAATATAAATACATTCACATATTGAAAATTCCTGTTATGGCGAATCATTCTATAATTTATGGAAATGCGATGCACGAAACAATCCAGTTTTATTACAAAAGAAAAATAGGAAACAAACCGGTTAATTTGTCGGAACTCCTTGTCAAATTTGAGTCAAACTGGCAGTCGTCGGGTTTTTTATCCCGAGAGCATGAAGAAATGCGGTTGGAAGAGGGCAGGGAAACAATAAGGAAATTTTTTCACCGTGAACAAAAATCCAAAACAGTTCCGAAATATATTGAAAAAAAATTTAAGTTTACTCTCCGCCACGGCGGATTTCCAATTGGCGATGACTTTGTTACGGGCAGGTTTGACAGGGTTGATTTGACTAATCAAGGTGCAGTGATAATTGATTTCAAGACATCCGACATTGCTGAAAAAGATGAGGCGGATGACAGGGCAAAAAAAAGTACCCAACTTGCAATATATTCACTCGCATGGGAAAAAATTACAGGGAAGTTGCCTAAAAAAGTGGAACTCCATTTTGTCAATACCGGTGTTGTTGGTTCCGTTGTTCCCGACGATAAAATGATCGAAAAAATAGAAGAAATTATAAAAAAAGTTTCACAGGGCATTAAAGACGAAAATTTTATAGCGGTTCCACAGTATCTTTCATGCAATTACTGCCCGTTTAATAATATTTGTTCGGGGTGTATGTAGTGTAGGGGCTTGTCCACGTAAATTATGCGGAAAATTAATTTCAATGACGAATATGTTTGCACGATAACAGGGCTTGTTTCCAACGGTACTCTGATGGTATTTAAGTTTCTTGCCGGGATTTTTGGTCACAGTCAAGCTATGATTGCAGACGCCATCAATTCGCTTTTTGATGTCCTGTCATCAGTGATTATTTATCTTGGATTGAAAATGGCTAAAAAACCTGAAGATGACGAACATCCATATGGACATGAAAATATAGAAGTTATTGTTTCATGGATTGTCTCCATTATTGTGTTGTTAACAGGTTTTTTCCTCGGATATTCCGCTTTTCACTCAATAATTCACAAACACTACAGCCGTCCTTATTCTATTGCTTTGTGGGCCGCTATAATCACAATAATAACAAAAGAAATACTGCACAGATACACTCTGAAAGTGGGCAATATTTTAAATTCACCCGCTATCAAGGCAAACGCTTTTGACCATCGTTCAGATGTTCTAGCGTCATTGAGTGCGTTTATTGGTATAGCGGGTGCCCGAATGGGATGGCTTTTTCTTGACCCCGCCGCAAGTTTGGTGGTATCAGTTTTCGTTATGAGGACAGGTGCGAACATAATGAAGGAGAGCAACAGGATAGTAATGGATTCTATTCCTTCCGAGGAATTTGTAAGGGAAATAAAAGAATTTATTTTGAAATATTCCGAAATAAAAAAATTTTCTAATTTGCGGGTACATCCTGTTGGAAGAAAGTATATAATAGATGTTTCAATATTCGTTAGCAAGGATTATACGGTATCAAAGGGGCACGAGATAGCAACTAATTTAAGAGAGGCATTGATTAAAGAGAAACCCTTTTTAAAGGATGTCCTCGTGCATGTAGAACCGTACTCAGAATAACTCCTCTAAAGAATTCACAAAAAATTCACAATTTGTTCTCATTTTTTTCAAAGTTATGAAGTATGCTAAAACAGAAAGGCGTTCACGAGTTCACTTGTTCTCGCCGCGGCGAGTTGCAGTTGCCAATCCGCCTTTGGCGGATAATTCCCGTGCTTTCAAGTATACAAATGATAAATTTTACTAAACGACTCATAATTCTGATTAAGTGGTTAGTTGGTGGCAGAAAAGGTATATCTCCCCATCACACGCAGGAAGATATTTACCTTGAAGTTCTTTCTGCTCTTGCCGAGGCGATTGATGCAAAAGATCACTCCACTCGCGGACATTCGGAGAGGATGGTAAAATTTGTAACATTTGTTGCCAAAAATATTGGTATGACAGAACATGAATTGAAGGATTTGGAAATGGCGGCTATTTTGCACGATGTAGGCAAAATAGGAATTGACAAATCAGTTTTCTTAAAACCCGGAAAATTAACTTTCGACGAATACGAAATCATCAAAAAGCACTCCACCATCGGAGCAAATATAATAAGCAGAATAAGTTTTCTGAAAGGTGTCGCCGAGTATATCAAACATCATCACGAAAGATGGGATGGGAATAGTTATCCTGACAAACTTAAAGGTGAGGCGATTCCTCTCGGTGCAAGGATTCTCGCTGTTGTTGACTCATTTGATGCTATGATGTCGGAGCGGTCTTACAAAAAACCGATGGCACTAACTGAAGCACTTACGGAACTTAAAAAAAACAGTGGCACGCAGTTTGATGCAAAAATAGTTACAGAATTCCTGAAATACGATTTTCAATCGGCAACATTATAAAAACCCAAGAAAATCTGTTACGGTGGATAACCACAAAGATTTACCACGGAGTATACGGAGGAAAGACAGAATTAAGTGGTAAGTGGTAAGTGATAAGTGATAAGTGATAAGTGGTAAGTGATAAGTGGTAAATGATAAGGATTAAGGATTAAGGATTAAGTTTTTACTTAATTCTTACTACTTAATTCTTAATCCTGACTTCTTAATTCTTATAACTTATAACTTAATCCTGCCCTTCTTAATCCTTAATCCTGATTCAAGTAGTTTTCCGTGTTTTCCGTGGTTCCGTTTATATGAACCACAAAAAATTCAGCCAAGAAAAAAACAAAAAACATTTGATAAAGTTTCTGCAAACTCCTGCGAATAAAAGAATAATTCTAATGCCGCAGTGTTTGAGAAATATAAAAAAATGTAAAGCGAAGGAGTTTGGGAGTTATTATGTTTGTGCCGAGTGCGGCGGTTGTCCAATATCAAAAATTTCACAAGCGGCAAGATTTGCCGGCTATCCCGCCAAGGCGGGATTGAGAATCCTGAAAGGCGGAAGCACCGTTAGAAAAATTGTTGCGGAATTAAAACCCGAGGCAATTCTGGGTGTTGCCTGTTATTTTGAGGGTGTGCAGGGAATAAAAGAGTGCGAAAAACGGAAAATCCCGGTATATTTTTATCCACTTTCAAAAGACGGATGTGAAAACACTGATTTGGAATTAGAGGGTCTGCTAAAATTAATAAAGGCAGAGAATGGAGATTGGGAAAAGTCAAAACCCTAATCTCATAATCTCGGGTTTTATAGGGAGAAAAAAATGGCAAATGATTTTAGTTTTGACATTGTCTCGCAGGTTGATTTGCAGGCAGTGGACGATGCAGTTAACATTTCAATGAAAGAAATAATCAACAGGTTTGATTTGAAAGGGACCAATTCCGTAATTGAATTAAACCGTGTTGAGAAAACGGTTATACTCTCTGCCAGTTCGGAGTTTCATCTCAAACAGATTAAAAATGTTTTGTCAGCAAAAATGGCAAAAAGAGGAATAAGCCATAAATCATTATCGGTAAAAAAAATCGAGACAAATATAAGCGGTGCTGTTCGGGAAACGAATAACATTGTTTGCGGGATTGAAAAAGAACTTGCAAAGAGCATAGTGAAAGACATAAAAATCCTAAACCTAAAAGTGCAGTTGGCGATACAGGACGAGCAGATAAGGGTTTCAAGCAGAGTTAAAGATGACCTTCAGTTAGCAATCAATTTTATAAAATCCAAGGATTACCCCGTCCCGCTGCAGTTTGTAAACTACAGGTGAGGTAGTACAGGCAGGCGGGCCTGTTTTATAAGTTCTTTTGCATGTTTTATTGATGTTTCGGATTCCATACCTCCACCGAGCATTCTTGCTATTTCGGCGATTTTGTCATCTGCGCCAAGTTTAGAAATTGATGTTTTTGTCTTCCCGTCGGAGACAATTTTTGATATATGAAAATGTTCCGATGAAAACGCCGCAAGTTGTGGCAAATGAGTAATGCAAAGTATCTGATGATTTTTTGATAGAACACTCAATTTTTTTCCTACTACCTGCCCCATTGGTCCTGAAAGTCCCGCATCTATTTCATCAAAAATCAAAGTTGGAGTATCATCCGCTTTTGCGAGTACCGTTTTTATTGCAAGCATAACCCGCGACATCTCGCCACCAGATGCAACTGTTTTAAGCGGCTTTAAGTCCTCACCGACATTTGCCGCAATTTTATAGTCAATTCTATCAATTCCAGTTGACTTAAAATGATAATTTCCATTTTCATCGGTTTCTTTTTCAACAGAAATAAAAAATTTTGATTTTGACATTCCCAAGTCAAAAAGTTCTGCTTCAATTTCTTTTGAAAGTTTTTTTGCAACAGCAGTTCGCTTTTCTGAAAGTTCAAGAGATAATTTTTTCAGTTTTGCCTCTGCTGATTTTCCATCTTTTTCAAGATTAGCAATGTTTTCATCCGCTAATTCAAAAAAGTTTATCTGTTTTTTTATATTATCTGCATATTCAAGAATTTCTTTTACCGTTGGGGCATATTTTCTTTTCAGTTTTTTTATAAGTTCAATTTTTACGATAATTTCTTCTAATCGTTTAGGATTAAATTCAACATTGTCTTTGTATTGACGAAATGTGGTTGCTAATAGTTTTACTTCTTCAATCGCCTGATTGATAATTACAACAGATTCTGTTGCCGCAGTGTCAATTGCGGATAGATTTTCTATATCTTTTTTTGCAATGCCAAGTTTTTCAACCGCCGAACCGTCCGATTCGTATAAAAGCGAATAGATATCGTTTGCATAATTAAAAAGTTTTTCAGCATTATTTAGACGATTAATTTCATTTTCCAAACCGTTTTCATCCGTCTCCCCGCCTTGCCCGCTTTGCGAGGTCTCGCCTTTGGCGGAGGATAATTTTGCTTCCTCAATTTCTTTTAATTGATATTTGTAGAGGTCAAGTTTTTGCATTCGGTCTTTCTCCGAGTTTTTCAATTCATCTAATTGGTTTTTAAGCAATGTGAATTTGCCGAAAACGTCCGCTATTTCCGATGTTAAATTCTCAAGGTTTCCATATTTGTCCAGCATATTTCTTTGACTATCGGGTTTGATAAGTGATTGGTGCTCGTGCTGACCGTGGATATCCACAAGTGCGGATGAGATTGTTTGCAACATTCCAACAGATGCAGGTGTACCGTTTATTAAACATTTAGTTTTTCCGTCGGTAGTTATTTCCCGTTTGATAATAAGTGTATCTTCCTGCGAGATACCCATTTCGGATAGTAATTTTGATAATGAGGTCCGATTTTCGATGTTAAAACTTGCGGTTAGTTCGCAAATACTTGCATTTTTTCTTACAATTGATGTGTTTGCTCTGTCGCCGAGTATTAGTCCGAGAGCGTCTATAAGTATAGATTTTCCGGCGCCTGTTTCGCCTGTTAATATGTTTAATTCATCACCAAAATCAATTGTCAGGTCGTCAATAATAGCGAAATTTTTTATAAGAAATGTTTGTAACATAGTTTAATGTATAGGAATTTCAATTTGCCACGGCGGACCACGGAAGCACTGAAAACTGCAGAAACACTGAAAAAGACTTTTAAGGGGTTTCTTTCTGTGCTTCCAAACTTCCGTGTTTCCGTGGTAATGCTTTTATCTGTTTCCCCAATTAAGTTTTTTCCGCAAAACCTCAAAATAATCGTTTGAACCGACGGTAATTAGTTTTATAGGTGTTTTATATTTTTGTATTTGAACAATATCGCCGTTGGAAAGTGTTAAGTCAATCTGTCCGTCTATTGATAACATCACATCATTGTGGTTTGAGTTCACCTTGACATCTATTATAAAATTATCCGGAACAATTACGGGTCTTTGACTTAAAGTGTGTGGCGCGATTGGTGTGATAATTATATTTTGTGTTTTCGGATGAACAATAGGACCATTTGCTGCAAGTGAATACGCTGTTGAACCGGTGGGGGTTGAAACAATCAGTCCGTCGCCGATTATTTCCGTAACCCGTTTATTATTGATACCAAGATTTAAGTTTATAACTCTTGCTGTTTTGCCGTTTTTTATAACGGCATCATTCAAGGCAATAAAATTATCTACGGTTTTTTTGTTCCGAAGAATTTCTATTGATAACATACTTCTTTCTTCAATTTCATAGTTTCCCGAAGTAATCTTTTTAAGGGCTGAAAAAACATTTTTCACATCCGTTTCAGCGAGAAATCCAAGTTTCCCGAGGTTGACTCCGAATAAAGGAATATTTTTTGGTGCGAGTTCTCTTGCGGATTTGAGCATCATTCCGTCGCCGCCTAAAACAACGGCAATTTTTTCATCCGTTCGTGTCAGCGGTTTTTGTTTGATAAGCCATTCGGATATTTTTTTTGAAAATTTAACAGCTTGCGGTTTTTCCTTGTTTGCAATAATCAAAATGTTTTTCATTTTTTACCTCCTCATCAAGGGATTAGGGGATGATGTTGTTTGCCTGTCTTGTAGTTGCCCGATTCATCGGGCATAAACATTAAAGAGCGCTCAATAAATTGAGCGACTACTAATTTAAAATTATCATATCCGTTGGTATATTTTTAACAGTTTCTTTTATTTTCCATTTACTGCCATCGGTAACAACGGTTAAAGTCCCTGATGTGGATGTGGAGAACGGTTTATACCTGTTAAGTTGTTCAAGGACTGATGACGTCGGCTTATTGGTTGATATTATAGCATATTTCGGGGAAATTGTTAACAGGAAATCCAATCCCAGTTTCTTTTTTCCATGGCTTGGGACAAACAGAACAGTTGAGTCAATATTTGGCTGTCCGACAATTCGCTTTTTCTTTGTAGCGGTGCGATTTATCGCACTTTTTGTCGCATAAATGCGACCGCTACAGGAGTTGTTGGACAGCCGCTTCATCGGGATCAGAATCTTTTGTGTTTTTTTGGTGATATCGCCGCAGAATAAAACTGAAAAATCATTATATAAAAGTTTCATAACTATTGAATTGTCGTCGGTATTTGGTATTCCCCCGTTTTGCTCCGATTTTATTGGGACAGGTGGGGCAGGATTTAAGACATCAATAATCACATTGCCAATTTTAAGATGTTTGCCGGCAGACACTCTTTCCGTGTAGATTTTCTTTTTTTTTAAAATTTTCATCAGTTCCAAATATTCGTCTTCTCTGGAAATTTCCCCATTTGTAATAAATTTTTTAATTTTGAAATTATTACAAACGGCAATAAGTCCCTGAAAATGGTTGATATGCGGATGTGTAAGAATTATCGTGTCAATTTTCATAATACCTTTATTCCACAAAAAAGGAGAGACAATCGTTTCACCAATATCATATTTTGCTTTCCAATCGCCGCCTCCGTCAATAAGCATATTTGAGCCATCAGGAAATTCACAATAGACAGCATCGCCAAGCCCCACATCTATAAACGAAATTTCCAGATTCTTTTTATTTCTTGAAAAATAACTTATCACAGGCAGAAATATCAAAACCCCGAATGCCAAAATTACGATTCGTTTCCAGATATAATTTTTAATTTTCGGCACTTCCAGAGTGCCTACTTTCGGCAGCCCGACGATGATAATGTAAAAAAGCAGTATAAAATATATTGATGGCGTCGGTACTCTTATTGTTGAATGGGGAACATTTGCGAATACATCAACTAAATATGTTATCAGAGAAACCACTCCGCCTGTAAGTTTTGAGACGATAAATAACAACTGCGTTCCGATTAAACTTGCAAGATACAAGACAAATCCTGCACCGAGTGAAACTCCTATCATCGGTAGTATCACGAGATTTGAGACCAATGCTATTATGGAGACCTTGTTGAAATAGTATGCTAATATTGGTGCGATTGCAATTTGTGCGGAAAACGAAACAAGAAAAACGCTGAGCAACCAGTTGAAAAATTTCGGAAGTTTGTAGATTTTCAAAGCCGACTGAAATTTCGGAAAAAAATAAATTATTCCGATTGTTGCTGCAAAAGACATCTGGAAACCGGCTTCAAATAATGTAAGCGGATTGTGGATAAGAATTATGAGTGCCGCCAAACATATACCTTGGTAAATATCAGCATTTCTTGATAAAAGCAGGGCAAAAATAACGATAAGCGTCATTATTGTCGCTCGTAAAACGGGGGGATTGGCACCGGCAATCATCGCATAAAGCAGAACAATGGGGATTAAAAGACAGAATGAGATTTTCTTTTTTAATCGTAGAATGCTTCTGAATATCCAGAAAAAAATTATGGATACAAATGCCACATTTGAACCACTGGCCACCAAGACATGCATTACGCCAGCGTCAATAAAAATTTTCTGAATGTAGGGTGTAAGTCCCGATTTTTCTCCGATGGTTATGCCTGATAAAACTGCCGCTTGTTGCGGAAGGAGATTTTTTTCGTAAGCATCAAGAATATGTTGCCGTAATTTTAATGATACCTGCCAGATAAAAAACGGTTTTCTGTCTATAATTCTGATACTATCTTTCCGAAAAACGGACAACAACGAATAGATTCTTTTTCTGGACAGATATTTTTTATAATCAAAAGTTCCGGGTGTTGATGGAGGTTTGGGTATAAAAAATTTTCCGGTTATTTCAACAATATCGCCGTAAGAAAAACCATTTTCATTGGCATAATAATTTACCAAAACATTTCCGGTTGTATTGTTACCGTTGATTTTTGTTGTCTTGAGAATAAAAGATGTTCTGTTGGCACTTTCTTCGGGTTCGGATATAATTTTGCCCGTAATAACTGCTGTGTTACCCGTCGATTGTCTTGCGATATTGCCGGCAGGAATTTTACCAAGAATACCGAGCATTTCCATAAACACTATTACAAGTATGTATAAAAATGTTATTGCTATTAGCGGTCTTCTCATATAAGTTAGCCCTGCTTTTGCAGGGACTTCGTACTGGAATCCTTCCGAAAGGAAGGAACATTTTCAAATTCTTCGCCGAAGGCGAACCTACTCGGCGATACAATAAAATATGCCCGATAAATCGGGCAACTACATTTGCTGTTGTAGTTGCTCAATTTATTGAGCGTTTTATTCAAATTCCTATACTATTGAAATAGTAACAAGATAAGCGATGCTAAAGCATCGCACTACATTGTAGTGCGACCATTTATGGTCGCTATTTGAAATTATTCAGTTTCCGATACATCAAAATAGTAACGATGATTCTAAATCGTTTTTCGCATTCTACCAAAAAAAATTGACTTTATCAAACAAATTTGTTAAAATCAAAAGGAAAGTATAAAAAATCTTGCCACGGAGAACGCGGAGAACAACTTGAATCAGGAGTAAGGATTAAGAAGGGCAGGATTAAGTTATAAGTTATAAGAATTAAGAAGTCAGGATTAAGAATTAAGTAGTAAGAATTAAGTAAAAACTTAATCCTGTTTTTATAATCGGAGGGTAAAAAGCGATGAGTGATATTAAAATTGGGATTATTGGCGGAAGCGGTGTTTATGAAATTGAGGGAATAAAAATACTGAAGGAGTTGAAAGTAAAGACCCCTTTCGGTTCGCCTTCAGATGTGATTCGTATTGGAGAACTTGAAGGTGTGAAGATTGCTTTTCTTCCACGGCATGCCGTCGGGCATAAAATCATGCCATCAGAAATCAATTCGCGTGCCAACATTTTTGCTCTTAAAAAAATCGGAGTTGAAAAAATTATATCTATTTCCGCCTGTGGTTCACTTAAAGAAGAAATAAAGCCGAGGGACTTTGTTATTCCCGACCAACTTTTTGACAGGACAAAATCAGTATCTCCAACATTTTTCGGCGATGGTATTGTTGCACATATAGGTTTTGCCGAACCGTATTGTCCACAGTTGAGAAAAATTTTGGTTGAAACAGCAAAATCGCTTGCAATGCCTGTTCATGACGGAGGTGTATATGTTTGTATGGAGGGTCCCCAATTTTCAACGAAAGCGGAATCAAAGGTTTATCGCTCACTCGGGTTTTCAGTTATAGGAATGACAAGTTTGCCTGAGGCAAAACTTGCTCGCGAAGCTGAGATATGTTTTGCCACTGTTTCTCTGGCGACCGATTATGATGTTTGGAAAGAGGGCGAAGAGGTCTCGGTAGAAAAGGTTATTGCAAATATGAAGGTTTTAACAGGAAATGTCCAAAAACTTATAAAAAGTATTATTGTAAAATTAGAGGGCGAAAGAAAATGTTCTTGTAAAGATGCGTTAAAACATTCCATAATGACATCTCCCAAAGCGATGAATCCCAGAACGAAGAAAAAACTTGAATTATTGATCAAAAAATATATTTAATTTTTTAGAAGCATATAAAAGTGTAAAAGCAACCACAGGGTTTTATTAGGAGGCACAAATGCGTAAAATTTTGGGGCAGAGAGATGGGGCAGAGAGATGGGGCAGAGAAAAGAGAGTAAGAAAAATTTTTTCTCTTACTCTCTCACTTTCTTACTTTCTTACTCTCTTACTCTCTGTCTCTATACCTGCCTTTATGCGTCCGACGAAATCTATGCAACAAGTGTTGTAAAATCGCCGATTGAGAATGGCAGTGCTGTAAAGAAAATGGCAACGATTGTGCTGAACGACTGCATCAAGGTAAAAGAGATTCAGATAATTAAAGTTGATGGTCGTGTATCTCTTAAATATCCCACATACATATCAAAAAATAGCAGGGAATATCCACAGTTTGAGCCATTGACCAAACAGGCGAAAGACGAGATAGAAAAAGTGGTTGAAACAGGTAAACCGTCGGCAAAAGAGTCAAAATCAATGTCATACAAAATATCAAAGTTTTCAAGATTTAACAGCGAATCAGCGTTAAAAGTTTTCTGTGCGATTGATTTCAACAACGCAGTCCGTCTTGAATGCAAGGTGATGGAAAATGGCAAGGGAGCATGGATTTCCTGGCCGTCAAGAAAACCTGATGGTGAAGGCAAATGGGTGAAACAGGTAATAATCATCAATAAAAAACTAAAGGACTCCGTAGAAAAAGAACTTTTAGATAAATACAAAACATTCGTTAGCGAGTCATCAGAAGAAGAGTAAAAGTTTTGGACGCAGACACACTCACAACACTTACGGGCCGACTGGCAAGTTTAGACAGAGAAATCTCAGAAAAAGACAGGGCAGAAATAGAAAAAACAGCACAAGGTAAAACGCTTAAACAGATAATAAATACCATCTTGGATGTCGTTGACCCGGACAAACAAATAGAAAAAGCAAAGGAAAAACATAAAATAGCCCTGCCTGCGCAGGCAGGCGAACCTACAACAGAGCAAATAAAAAAAGCAACCGAAGAACTAACAAAGGAAGCGTGTACAATATTTGATAACCCGAAATTCAGAAATATACTTATTTGTTAGATAACGATACGTTCTATGATAGTGTTCTTTTCTTCTTTTACGTATTGAGATGGTGTTCTGTAATTTAATTTTCTAAGTCTTTTAGACATATTGTATTCATTGATAAACTCAATAAGTTTTCCGTTCATCTC
>JAZDKR010000028.1:0-16459 GCA_043802785.1 Elusimicrobiota bacterium | reverse complement strand
GAGATGAACGGAAAACTTATTGAGTTTATCAATGAATACAATATGTCTAAAAGACTTAGAAAATTAAATTACAGAACACCATCTCAATACGTAAAAGAAGAAAAGAACACTATCATAGAACGTATCGTTATCTAACACTTAGCAATATGTTTATACCTACAACTTCGGAAGAAGTAAGTAATCTCGGATGGGGTCAGTTGGATGTGATTCTTGTCACCGGCGATACCTACATAGATAGTCCGCACACAGGTGTTGCCGTCATTGGCAAGATACTTCTTTCCGCCAGAGGCGGATCCGCCTTCGGCGGAAAAGCTGGATATAAGGTCGGAATAATTGCACAGCCAGATGTGAGCAGCGAAATAGATATAAAACGATTGGGAGAGCCGTCGCTTTTCTGGGGCGTTACTTCTGGATGTGTTGATTCTATGGTGGCGAATTACACTGCCACGAAGAAAAAAAGAAAACAGGACGATTTTACTCCCGGCGGCGAAAACAACAGAAGGCCCGACAGAGCGGTTATCGCATACTCAAATTTAATCAGAAGATTTTTCAAAAACACAAAACCTATTGTTCTCGGCGGAATTGAGGCGAGTTTAAGACGGCTAACTCACTACGATTATTGGGATAACGAAGTGAGACGTTCCGTTTTGTTCGATGCAAAAGCCGATTTTCTAATTTACGGAATGGGTGAGAAAGCCGTTTTAGAACTTACGGAAAAATTAAAAAACAACGAATCGCCCGAAAATGTGTGCGGGATTTGCTATATTCTACAAACTCCGAAAGACGGTTATGAGTTACTGCCTTCTTACGAGGATGTAAGAACTGACCCGACCATTGGTCGGCAAAAATTCACCGAGATGTTTCAGACATTTTATTCAAACAATGACCCGTTAACAGCGAAGGGTTTGTGTCAGAAGCAGGATACTCGATATCTTGTCCAGAATCCGCCTCAAAATAATTTAACAAGTGAAGAACTTGATGAAATATATAATTTGGATTACGAGCGGGACACTCACCCGTATTATAAAAAAAATGGTCCTGTGCGTGCGTTGGAAACAATAAGGTTTTCAATTACTACTCACAGAGGTTGTTTTGGTGAATGTAATTTTTGTTCGATTGCTGTTCATCAGGGAACTACCGTAATTTCAAGAACCGAAAAATCAATTTTGGAAGAAGCGGAAAAAATTACCAAATTGCCATACTTCAAAGGATATATTCTTGATGTCGGAGGACCATCTGCGAATATGTACGGGATGGCGTGTGATAAAAAATTGGTACTGGGACATTGCAAAAACAAAAGATGTCTTTATCCCGGAATATGTGGGGAACTCGACATAAGTCATAAAAAGCTTATGGAACTTTTGATAAAATTGAGAGCGCTGCCCGGCGTAAAAAAAGTTTTTGTGGCGTCAGGCATACGACATGACCTTGTGCTTGAGGATAAAAATTACGGGCTTGCCTACTTGAAGGAACTTGTTTTGCATCATATTTCAGGTCAAATAAAAGTAGCGCCTGAGCATACCGAACATTCTGTGTTATCAAAAATGGGGAAACCGGATAAAAGTTATCTGCTTGCCTTCAAAAAATTGTTTGACGATCTTAACGAAAAATACGATAGAAACCAGTTTTTAACATATTATTTCATTGCGGCTCACCCGGGATGCTCCATATGGGAGATGAAAAAATTGAAGCAGTTTGCGTTGAAAGAGTTGAAACTACTTCCGGAACAGACACAGATATTCACGCCGACACCGTCGACATATTCTACGCTGATGTATTATACAGGGCAGGACCCTCTCACAAAAGAGGATGTTTTTGTTGAAAGAGACACAAACAAAAAAGGTGCCCAGAAGGAAATTATACTTTTTTCAAAGCATAGAAAAGTATAAAACATCTGCCACGAATTTCACGAATTAAAAAGAAAAGAAATTAGTTTTTCGTGTAATTCGTGGCTATTCAGTTTTCTTGAGATTTACGGGGTGTGGATGCATTGTGTAATGTGACTTTTTATAAATTTTTTTGGAGGTGGGAAGGGGGTAAAACAAGAAATGAATTTCTTAGAACTTGTTAAAAAAAGGCAGAGTGTTCGGCGATATTCCGAGAAGCCCGTACCGAAAGATGTGTTAGAAAGATGTCTTGAGGCAGCTCGGCTGGCACCGTCAGCGTGCAACTCACAGCCATGGAGTTTTCTAATCATTGATAATCCGGAATTAAAAAACAAGGTTGCCGAAGCGGCGTTTTCCGGAATTTATTCATCTAACTTTTTTGCAAAACTTGCACCGGTTTTGGTTGTGGTTATCACAGAACACTCAAAATTTATAGCGGCACTTGGTGGATATTTCAGAGGGACCCAGTATAATCTTATTGATATCGGGATTGCATCAGAGCACTTTGTTTTACAGGCGGCGGAAGAAGGGCTCGGAACTTGTTGGCTTGGGTTTTTTAATGAAAAAGCGGTAAAAAAAGTTCTCAATATCTCGAAAGATAAAAAAGTGGATATCATAATAAGCGTTGGTTATCCGAAGGATGCCGACGATAAAATAAGGGAAAAATCAAGAAGACCGCTGAAAGAAATTGTGAAATTTCCCAGTGGAGTGGAATGAAAATTTTAATTATTGTATTAAGAGCCGTTGGCGATGTGTTGCTCACCACACCGTTAATAAGAGCATTGAAAAAAAGTAATCCGACAAACGAAATATATTTTTTAACTGGGAACTCGGCCAAAAAAATCCTGAAATACAATCCGTATCTATCGGGCATAATTTCGTGTGATAAAGATACACTTGAAAAAATCAGAACGCAAAAATTTGACACGGTAATTGATTTTATGCATTCGGCGATTTCCGGTTACTGGACGCTTTTTTCGGGTGCCAAAAAACGGATTGCTTTTTATCGCCCTTGGGGTTTTTGGTGCTACAACATTATGCCAAGATATGTTGACAAGGGCTACACCGTCTATGACCGTCTTCAGATACTTGATGCGATTGGAATAAAAGATGACGGTATGGAGATGGATTTAATATTCAGCGATGAAAACGAAAAAAAAGTTCTTGAATTTTTTGATAAAAATAAAATTTCCAAACAAGATTTTTTAGTTACTTTTGATATAACTAATCGTAGAGTATATCGTCAATGGCAAAAAGGAAAATTTTCTCAACTTGCCGATTTGCTTGCCGAAAAATATAACGCTAAAATTATTTTTTTGTGGGGTCCTGGCGAACTTGATTATGTCCAAAGTGCAATGTCTTTGTGCAAGAAACAGCATATACTTTGCGATAATTTTGATCTTCTTGAGTTGACGGCACTTATAAAAAACTGCCGGCTACATATTGGGACAAGTTCTGCACCCGGGCGTATAGCGGTTAGTCAGAAAACACCGACATTTATAATTTACGGAATGAAAAACAATGCTTGTGGTTGGCAATCGCCGGAAAGTATTCATGGGTATATTCAGGGGGATTTGGAGAATCTTTCCACAACTGAAGTTTTTAATAAGTTGTTTATGCAACAAAAATCATCGGGTTTTATGAAAAAATCTACAGGAAAATATGAAACCACTTAAAATTCTTTATCCATTTTCATTTTTATATTATTTGGGTTTTATTATTTCGCAAAAAATTAAAAAAAATAGCCAGAAAAAATTGGCATGTTCGGTGATTTCTGTTGGTAACATTACCGTCGGTGGAACGGGTAAAACCCCAACTGTTATATTTATAGCCGAGTTGTTAAAAGAATTAAGAAAAAATGTCTGCGTGATTTCAAGAGGGTATAAAAGACAGGGAAGAGGGAAGAGGGAAGTGGGAAGAGTGGTAACAAATGGCAATAAGGTCTTATTAGGAGCAAAACTTGCCGGCGACGAGCCATATCTTATTGCAAAATCTCTTACGGATGTTCCGGTAGTAGTTGATAAAAATAGATACAGGGCGGGTTTGTTTGCCATTGAAAAATTCGGTATTGACACGATAATTCTGGACGACGGATTCCAGCACTTAAATCTTTTTAGAAATATAGATATCGTTTGTATAAATGCGCTCAATCCATTCGGAAATTTTATGCTTTTACCTTCTGGTTATCTGCGAGAACCGATAAAAAATATATCCCGCGCAACGGCATTTATCATAACAAGGTGCGATAGAATAACAATCGAAAAACTTTTGGAGATAGAAAGTATCATAAGAAAACACAACAATTTTTCCCCGATTTTTCATGCACATTTTGTTAAGAAAATTTTTCATAGAAACGGTCGTGAAATACAGACAAATATGCTTAAAGGACAAAATGTTATTGCTATTTCTGGTGTTGCTGTCCCGGAGGATTTTGAGGCAACACTTAGGGAACTTGGTGTTAATTTACTGATTCACAAAAAATATTCCGACCATTATTTTTTTAAGAATACGGATATAAAAAAGTTCTATAATGATGCAGCGGAGTTTCAAGCGGTTATAGTTACAACAGCGAAAGATGCCACGAGGTTGCCGGAAAGTTTTCCATGTTATATTCTTGATGTTAAACTTGAGGTAGAAGAAAGAGAAGAAATAAAAAAATTTATGGAGGTTCAACTTGCTAAAAAAATGCTCTCAAAAATTTTATAAAAACCGTGCAGTTTTTCTTGACAGGGATGGCACCATAAATGAGGATATGCATTATTCGGCAGATGAGAATAAACTTAAAATTTTCGAGAATGCTGCTTCTGCTATAAAATTATTGAATGATGCAGGATATAAGGTAATAATCATTACCAATCAGTCGGGTGTGGCAAGAGGAAATTTTTCCGAGAAAGATGTCAAAAAATTAAATGAAGTTATCCTAAAAAAATTAAAAGAAAGGCATTCCGTAATAGACGGCGTTTATTTTTGTCCTCATCATCCCGACGAAAATTGTAGTTGCAGAAAACCGAAGCAGGGAATGATATTAAAAGCAAAAAATAATTTCAACATTGACATTAAAAAATCTTATATGATAGGAGATATGCAATCGGATATTGATTTTGCAAAAAATGCCGGGGTAAAATCAGTTTTTGTTTTAACAGGCACAGGAATTGATATAAAAGGTGCGGACTATACCGCAAAGGATATATTAGATGCTGCAGAATGGATTGTTAGAAACGCAGATGGACGCGAATAGAACACAGATTAACCAAAATTTTTTATGCAGATTACCGCAGAAATGTCATTGCGAGGTCACCTTTGGTGACCGTGGCAATCTTATTTTTTTTAAAAGATTGCTTCGTCGCTCATTTTATTCGCTTCTCGCAATGACACTTTGTATTATCTGTAGTTCTCTATGTTTTTCGGAGAACAAAAAACTACCAGTAGAAGAAAAACTTGTCTATGATGTATATTGGAAATTCATAAAAGTTGGTTATGGCACGCTTGAGATAAAAGGCATCGTGGATTTTAATGGAAAAAAGGCATATAATGTTTATTCAGAAGCAAAGTCGGCACCATTTTTTGATGCATTTTTTAAGGTAAGAGATTTTACAAACTCGTGGGTTGATGTAGAAAAATTTTACTCAATTGCTTTTGAACAGCACATTTCAGAAGGTAAATATAAAAGAGACAAAAGAATTGATTACGACCAGGATAAACATCTGGCTACAAATAACAAAGGTGAAAGTTTTGGAATACCGGAAAATGTTTTGGATGTTCTTGCCGCTCTTTACTGTGTGCGACTGCAGGAAATTAAACCCAAAGATACTTTTACTTTAAGTGTCAATTCAAACAAAAAAAATTATAAAATGAAAGTCATTGCTCACGGTAGAGAAAAAATTAAAATAGACGAGAAAAAATACAAAACAATTCTAATTGAACCTGATTTGCAGGATGCGGGAATATTTATGAATAAAGGAAGAGTTCTTATTTGGATGACCGACGACGAATATCATATACCGGTTAAAATGAAATCAGAAATTGCTGTTGGCTCAATTGTTGCAGAATTGAAAGAGATAGGATTAAGTGATAAGTGATAAGTGATAAGTAAAAACCTTACAACTTACAACTTAATCCTGACTTCTTAATTCTTAATTCTGATTTTAGGTATTGTCAAAAATAAAATGAAAACCACGAAAAAAGATACTACCACAGAGGCACGGAAGAACGGAGACACGGAAAAAGACTTTAATTTTAAGTTATTTCTTTCCGTGCTTCCGTGCTTCTGTGGTAAGGTTTTTGTGTTTCCGTGGTTGATTTTGACATTACGTGATTTTAAAACAGGAGGAGAAAAATGTTAAACCTTAAAAATGTCCAAAGATACTCACTGATGAAAAGAAAAAGCAAGGTGCATTTAGATATGTTCGCCGACAGTAGGCACTTTAGAAGTGCAAATCTCAATAGTGAACAATTTTTAGAAACAGTTCCCAATGTACTTGCCGGGAAAAACTTCAAAGAACTTGTAAAAAGAATTATTGTAGCGAGAAAAAATAAAAAACCCGTGATTTTTATGTTTGGAGCGCATATAATTAAATGCGGACTTTCCAGATTTGTTATTGATATGATGAAAAGAAATATCATTACGGCAATCGCGACAAACGGAGCATCAGGTATACACGATTTTGAGATTTCGTATTGTGGAAAAACATCTGAGGATGTTGCCGAACAATTACAGAGCGGGAAATTTGGTATGGCGTGCGAGACGGGAAAATTCATAAATGAAACTGTGACAAAAGGCGCCGCAGAAAATCTTGGATTGGGTGAAGCAATCGGAAAAATGATTAACGAGAAAAAAACGAAATTTTGTGCCGAAAGTATTTTGGGGACGGCATATAAATCGAAAATTCCTGCGACGGTTCATGTAGGTATTGGAACGGATATAATTTATCAGCATCCGGAGTGTGACGGAGCAAGTTGGGGCAAGACATCCTACAATGATTTTCTGAAATTTTCGGGAATTGTATCAAAACTTGAAGGTGGTGTAATACTTAATTTCGGTTCTGCTGTAATTCTTCCCGAGGTCTTTCTTAAAGCCATTAATCTTTCGAGAAATCTTGGATGTAAAGTTGTAAATTTTACTGCTGCTAATTTTGATATGAATTACCAATACCGCGCTTTTGAAAATATCGTGTCTCGCCCTGCTGGAAACAACGGTTTTTATTTCATCGGTCACCACGAAATAATGCTTCCGCTCCTATACCATTCGTTATTGACTTTTCACGGATAAATTTATACAATCACAATTATGAATTTGAAAAATATATTAGACAAATTTTCTAATGTAAAGATTCTTATAATCGGGGATTTAATTCTTGACAGATTTATACGCGGTGAATCAAGAAGAATTTCTCCCGAAGCACCCGTTCCTGTGGTTGAAGTCAAGGACGAAACATACTCTATGGGTGGTGCAGGAAATGTTGCTAACAACATAATTTCTCTCGGCGGAATCGTTTCGGTTGTCGGTCTTGTCGGCAATGATTATGCATCGAAAATTTTATTAGAAGAACTTAGCAAAAAAAATATTGGTATTGGCGGAATTCTTACGGATAACACAATAAAAACATCAATTAAAACCCGTGTTATAGCAGGTCATCAGCAGATTGTAAGATTTGACAAAGAGACGGTGCGCGAACTTTCGCCGTTCATTACAGAAAAAATTATACAATTCATAAACAAAAAAATACCTGAATATGATGCCGTTTTGATATCGGATTACGGCAAGGGTGTTGTAACGCAAAAAGTTATATCTGAAATTATACGATTGACGAAAAAATATAAAAAAATCGTCACAGTTGACCCGAAGATTGAACATTTTTCAAGATATAAATTTGTGGATTGCCTGACCCCTAACATTTATGAAGCGATGGATGGAATGGGTGTTTCTAAATTAAAAGACGAAAATGATTTAAAAAATCTCGGAAAAAAAATATTAGAAAAACTTAAATGCCGTTCCGTGATAATTACTCGGGGTGAAAACGGAATGACGCTTTTTGAAAAAGAAAAAATTACCCATATACCGACGACAGCAAAAGAGGTTTTTGATGTAACCGGTGCCGGCGATACCGTGATTGCCGTTTTAACACTTGCTTTATCCTGTGGTGCATCGTTGATTGAAGCATCACAAATTGCAAATTACGCTGCGGGAATTGTTGTTGGAAAATTAGGTACTGCCACCGTTTCATCAAAAGAATTATTAAAGGCATTGAGGTAAAATTCGCAGAGAGTAAGAGAGTAGGAGATTGAGAGATTGGGAAATTAGGAGATTATGGAAAGTCAAAGTCCTAATATCCATTTTCCATTTTCCTAATCTCTAACTTTAAGATGAACATCGTTGGAATTATTCCCGCTCGTTATAATTCAACCCGTTTCCCCGGTAAACCACTTGTTAAAATTCTCAGAAAACCAATGATTCAATGGGTTTATGAAGCATCTCTGAAATCAAAACTTTTAGACGAGATTATTGTTGCCACTGACGATAAAAGGATTTTTGATGTTGCCTCGGGTTTCGGTGCCAAAGTTGTTATGACACCGGAATGTAGCAGTGGCACAGACCGCCTTGCCTTTGTTTGTAAGAAAATCAATTGCGATATTGTTGTCAATATACAGGGCGATGAACCGCTGATAAAATCGGAAATTATTGATGGTGCTATTGAGCCACTTATAAAAAGTAAAAACATTCAGATTTCCACGATTGCGACGGATTTTGAAAATGAAAAGGAGAAAACCAACCAGAATAATGTCAAGGTGATTTTGGATAAAAATAATTTCGCAATCTACTTCTCCCGCCTGTCGCTTCCCAATTCCTTAAAACACATCGGGATTTATGTCTATAGAAAAAATTTTTTGTTGGAATTTTCCAAAATGGAACAGACACTCCTTGAAACTTCAGAAAAACTTGAGCAACTTCGAATTATTGAAAACGGTTATAAAATTTATGTTGCGAAAACAAAATACAAAACAGTTGGTGTAGATACGGAAGATGACCTACAAAAAGTCAGAAAAGTATTGGGACGGTTCTGATACTTTAAGGGGGTCTTAAAAAATGGAAAGGAGTATTAAGGAGATTAACGAAATTGTTAGGAACGAGTCATTGTTTGTATCGGAAGTTACAAATGAACTTGAGAAGGTGATTGTAGGGCAAAAATATCTTTTGCAGCGGCTCCTTATAGGTATATTGTCCGACGGGCATATTCTTATTGAGGGTGTTCCTGGACTTGCGAAAACACTTGCAGTAAAAACGCTTTCACAGGCAATTGACTGTAAATTTTCAAGAATACAATTCACACCGGATTTACTTCCGGGAGATATTACGGGAACAATGGTTTTCAATCCTAAAACAACCGATTTTAGCGTCCGAAAAGGACCAATTTTTGCGAATCTAATACTGGCTGATGAAATTAACCGTGCACCTGCAAAAGTTCAGTCGGCACTTTTGGAAGCGATGCAAGAAAGACAGGTTTCAATTTCAGATAAGACATATCCGCTTGACGACCCATTTATAGTTCTTGCAACTCAGAATCCAATTGAGCAAGAAGGAACATATCCACTTCCTGAGGCACAGGTTGACAGATTTATGTTGAAGTTAAAAATTACTTATCCAGATAAAACGGAAGAAAAAGAAATTATGAAAAGGGTTTCAACAAATGCTTTAGGCACGGTCAGAAAAGTTGTAGACCCTGAAAGAATCAGAAAGGCGAGGGAATCGGTTCGGCTTGTTTATATGGACGAAAAAATTAATGATTATATTGTCAACATCGTTTTTGCGACGAGAAATCCCGAGGAATATAAAATCAAGGACTTGAAAAATTTAATTTTATATGGTGCATCTCCTCGTGCGTCAATTTATCTTGCCGAGACAGCAAGAGGGTATGCGTTCATTTCCGGTCGCGGCTATGTAACTCCAGAAGATGTAAAAAATGTTGCGATGGATGTTTTAAGACACAGGATTATTTTAACATATGAGGCGGAAGCGGAAAATATAACAACTGAAGATGTGATAAAAAGAATAATTTCCGAGGTTGAAGTTCCATAAATCAAAAGGTCGAAAGGCGAAAGGCGAGTGGCGAGTGGCAGGGGTCTCGCAAAAGGGTATCTATGGTATTGAATTTTAGAGAAAGTGCTAATTTTATATGGAGTATTGCTGACCTTCTAAGAGGGGATTACAAACAAGCAGAATATGGTCAGGTTATTTTGCCTTTAACTGTTCTTCGCAGGTTAGATTGCGTTTTGGAACCAACAAAACAAACTGTTCTTGATAATCTTCAGAAAGTTAAAGGATTATCACCGGATGCAGCGGAAGCTGTTTTGAAAAGAAAAGCAAAACTCACATTCTTTAATAAAAGCAAGTTTGATTTCCAAAAGTTAACAGCAGATCCTAATGATATAGCATCAAATCTGAGAAACCATATAAATGGTTTTTCAAAAAATGCCAGAACTATCCTTGAACACTTTAACTTTGAAGACCACATAGACCGTCTTGATAAATCCAACCTGCTTTACAAAATTGTTAAACATTTTGCCGAAATAGATTTACATCCTGATAAAGTTTCTAATATTGAGATGGGATATATTTTTGAAGAACTAATCCGCAGATTTGCCGAACTATCTAACGAAACTGCTGGAGAACATTTCACTCCTCGTGAAGTGATTCGCCTGATGGTTAATATTTTATTTCTAAATGATAAAGAGATACTTACAAAAAAAGGGATTGTTAAAACACTTTATGACCCTGCTTGTGGAACTGGTGGAATGCTTTCGGTTGCGGAAGAGTATTTAAGGGAACTTAATCCGGATGCTGATTTGCGGGTATTTGGTCAGGAATTAAATCCTGAATCTTATGCCATCTGTAATTCTGATATGATAATCAAGGGACAGAACCCGGATAATATTAAATTTGGTAATTCGTTTACACAAGATGGGCTAAAAAATGAAAAATATGATTATATGCTCAGTAATCCGCCTTTTGGTGTAGAGTGGAAAAAAGTTGAAGAGGAGATAACCAAAGAATATGAGCAGTTGGGTTTTGTTGGACGTTTCGGAGCAGGATTACCGCGTATTAGCGACGGTTCATTTTTATTTTTGCAGCATATGATATCAAAGATGAGACCTGAAAATGGCGGAGCAAGGATTGGTATTGTTTTCAATGGTTCACCTCTTTTTTCGGGCGGCGCTGGTGGCGGCGAAAGTGAAATCCGGAAATGGATAATTGAAAAAGACATGCTTGAAGCAATTATATCTCTGCCTGACCAATTATTTTATAATACAGGAATATCAACTTATATCTGGATTGTAACTAACCGTAAAGAAAAAGAGCGTAAAGGAAAAATCCAGTTTATCAATGCTGTTAACTTTTTTAATAAAATGGCGCGTAGTTTGGGAAATAAACGGAACGAAATCAGTGATGAACATATTTCTGAAATAACGAAGATTTATGGTTCATTCAAAAAGGGTGAGTTCTCTAAAATATTTGATAATAATTATTTTGGTTACACTCGCATAACGGTTGAGCGTCCACTAAAATTAAATTTTCAAGCGTCAAAAGAACGAATTGACATGCTTAATGACGACAAAGTTTTTCTTAATCTTGCCCAATCGACCAAGAAAGGACAAAAAGCAGTTGCTGAAATAGAGGAAGGTGAAAAATTACAGAAGCAAATAAAAAACGTCCTGCATAAACTAAGTGACGAAAAGATTTGTAAAAACCGTGAAAAGTTTAGACAAATTCTTGAAGAGTATTTTAATAAACTCAATATAGAAATCAAAGAACCAATAATGAAAGTGATTTTAAAAGCACTTTCTGAACGGGATGAGACCGCCGAAGTGTGCTTAGATAATAAAGGCAATCCGGAACCCGATACGGAATTGCGTGATTGCGAAAATGTGCCATTGAAAGACAATATTGAAAGTTATTTTAAACGAGAGGTGCTTCCGCATGTACCTGATGCTTGGATGGACAGGAGCAAAGATAAAGTCGGTTACGAGATTAACTTCACGAAAGAATTTTATAAGTATGTTTCACTTCGTAAGTTAGAGGACATTCGCAAAGATATTCTAAAACTTGAAAAGGAAACTGAAGGTCTCCTATCGGAGATACTAAAATGATTACATATCCGAAATATAGAGATTCAGGAATTGAGTGGATTGGTAAGATTCCAAGCATATGGGGTATAATTCCTATTAGGGGATTATGTTATCTTGGTCGTGGTCGGGTAATTAGCAATGAAGAAATCGGCTATGACTGGACGAAATGGCCGGAGATAAAGTAGATTATGACAACTCCTTATTTTGATTATTTTATAAATAAAAAAATTTTAATTACCGGCGGTGCAGGTTATTTAGCATATTCATTAACATCTTTATTATCTGATGTCAACTGTAGTATTACTCGTTTGGATTTAAATTTTTCAGGGTTCTCTAAAAATGGGAAAGCCAAAATTAAGGATGTACAGGGGGATATAAGTAAAACCGAAACATTCGACGGATTACTGGATGATATTGACATAATTTTTCATTTTGCTGCACAAACAAGTGTATACAAAGCAAATGAAAATCCAATGGTTGACTGGCAAATAAATGTGGTACCAATGTTGAATATGCTTGAAATTTGCCGGAAGAAAAATCTCAAACCAGTTATTTTATTTTCCGGAACGGTTACTGAAGCAGGTATGCCAGTGTCTTTACCGGTGAATGAAAAGCATCCTGATAATCCAATTACTATTTATGATTTGCATAAACTTATGTCAGAAAATTACTTAAAGTATTATGTGAAACAGGACTTTGTAAAGGGTGCAGTACTGAGATTGGCAAATGTTTATGGTCCCGGACCTAAAAGTAGCAGTGTAGACCGTGGTATTTTAAACATGATGATTAGAAGAGCATTAAATGGGGAAAATCTTACATTATACGGTGATGGAAAATATATAAGGGATTATATTTATGTAAAAGATGTTGCGAGAGCATTTCTATTTGCTGCAAGTAATATAGAAAAAACTAATGGTCAGCATTTTGTAATAGGGAGTGGGAATGGAATTACAATTGCTGATGCGTTTAATTTAGTAGTAGATAGGGTGTCGTTAAAAACCAGTAAAAAGGTTGAAGTAAATAATGTTCCACCACCGTCAACATTATCGCTGATTGAAAATAGAAACTTTGTTGCCGATTCATCAAAATTTATGAAATATGCAGGATGGAATGCCGAATACACACTGAATATGGGAATAGATGCAGTTATTGAATCTATGTAAATATTTAGGAGGAAAATTATCATTATGACTTCTTTGAAAAACAAAAAAGTGCTGATAACCGGGGGACTTGGTTTCATAGGTAGCAATCTCGCTCATACATTACTTGAACTGGGTGCAAAGGTTACCGTGTTTGATTGTTTGGACCCTCACGCGGGCGGCAATTTATACAATGTGAAAAGTATTGAAAAAGACATAGAACTGGTTTTCGGTGACGTATTAAATTTTGACGAACTTCCTCAGTATATTTATGGTAAGGATATTATTTTCAACTGTGCGGCGTCCACTTCGCATCCATTCTCTATGAAAGAACCGTGGATAGACCTTGATGTTAACTGTCGGGGCGCTATAAACTTGCTTGAGGCAGCAAAACGATTTAACTGCTCAGCGAAATTTGTCCATATAGGAACAAGTACTCAAATCGGGAAACTGCATTATCGCCCTGCGGATGAAAACCACCCTGAATTTCCAACTGATATTTATTCAGCCAATAAAAGTGTATCGGAAAAATATGTTTTAACATATGGCAATGCTTACGATATGCCGGTGTCAGTAGTGCGGTTTGCCAATGTTTTCGGTCCTCGTGCAAGCATTCACAGTCCGGATTTCACATTCGTTAATTTTTTCATCGGGCTCGCGTTGCAGAATAAAGATATAACCGTTTATAAACCAGGTTCACAGTTGAGAAATGTGACATATATTGACGATTGCATTGATGCGCTTATTTCTGTATCTCAAAGCGAAAAATCCAATAATGAAGTATTTTTTGCTGTCAGCGATGAACATATTAGCGTGGCAAATATAGCAAAGACCATAACAGAACAGATCGGTGGGAGTTTACGACTGATTGACTGGCCAAAAGAAAGAAAGGTGACGGAAATAGGCGATGCGGTTATAAGCAACGGAAAAATAAAAAAAATTTTAGGATGGGAACCGAAATATAATTTTATAGAAGGGCTGATAGAAACGAAAAAGTATTACAAAAATTGCTTAAAAAATTATTTAAGGTAAAAAAAATCTGACAGGATTGATGGCCGCTACCGGTTTTGTAGTGCGACCATTTATGGTCGCTTCCGTCACAGCGAGGATAAATCTTCTATCTACGAACATCATGATGTGGTGCGAACCAAAAAGGGTTCGCTTGTCGTTCCCGTTGTCGTAGTGCGACCATTTATGGTCGCCTGGTGTCCGAGGGGTTTATCCCCTCGTGGTCGTTGCGAGGACGAGGTCCGAAGCAATCTCACTTTTTAGGACACACACCGGGATTGCCACGAGCCCCGATGGACATCGGGGCTCTCGCAATGACAACAGCGAACCCGTAAAGGGTCCGGCTACCGGTTACCATAAATCAGGGGGGTTACCAGATAAAAGTCAAGTAACATTTTCATATAGTGATAATTCTCCTGCAGGCAAAAGAGCAATTTTTTGCCAGTGATTGACAGATAAAAATAGTTCTTTGAAAAGATTGCAATTGCTCAAACAACATATTTAAGTTCGGGAAGGGTATCAAATGCCCCTTCCTTATATGTCCTTGAAAATACATCCTGGTGTATAAATACGAGTTTCATCCCATCTGTAGTGAGGGACAGAGACATCAGTTTACCATGCGTATATCTATCAAGGACAGGAAGGGTATCTAGCCTCCAATGGCGCGGTTCTAAATATCCGCAGGAAAAATGTCGATATCCCTTCCCGTTCTTAAAGTTTTGTTGAGAGCGTTGGTTCATATTTTTTCCTCGATAAATTTTTTAATTTTGAGCAGATAATTATTTTTCTGTGGAATATTTGTCAGATCGAATCCGTTAAGTTTTCTTGTGATTTTATTCCACAAGTTAGCATAGTATGATTTTTCGTCGAGGATTAGTCCTCTATGTTTGTATAATTGTTCATATTTCATTAGAGCAAAAGCAAGTTTAACGAATTTATTTCCGGTAGCGATTCTTGCGATACCTGGTCGGTCAGATTTTTCGAGTGCCTTTTTAGTGTAGTATTGATGAAATGGTTCACACCATGCATTAAGTGTAAGTGCGATTTGATTGAGAGCAGTTCGTAGGAATTTTGAGCCACGCTTTGAGATAGGTAATCCTTGTGCTTGATATTCTGCTGATTCAAATACTCTTGGGCAAGAGCCGGCAAAAGAGATAATCTGATTAGCATATGCGAAACGATGAATATCGCCGACTTCGGCAGTAAATTCAGCGGCATATACAACAGAGATACCGTCAATAGAGAGAAGATAACTACCCGGTGTCTGAATAATCAGCCGAGCAATTTCTTTTTCAAATTGAGAGATATTCTCACTGTAAAGTTGGAAACATTTAATATATGACTTGAGAGCGAGAATATCAATAGCAAGTTCAGACTGTGGTTTAGTAAGTGTATCTTTTGCGATAGAAATGATTTTATGTGCAGTTTCGTCACCCAATTTAGTATTATTCTTTCTTAAGAATTGTGCGAGCCGTTTTTCACCAAGCCTTATGATTTGCTCTGGATGCGGATAATTTTCGAGGATGAGCATACTTGCTTTAGAAAATCGTTGAGAGAAGATAGAATCATCTTTATCCCATAATCCTGGGAAAATACGATCCACAAGACTGGTGATTATGTTTTTTACTGATGTTAAAAGGCGGACAAATTTTCTGCGAGTTCTTGATGCTCTTTGTAAATTGTAATAAACGCCTTCAGGGACAATCTGACGACCACCTTTGTTAGAGATTAACACTCTTGCAATAGCATTTAAGTCGATAAAATCGGTCTTTGAATTTTTGTTAGGGTTTTCTTTTCTCACATCACGAGGGTTGATAATTTCAACCGGGAAATTAAGAAGTTTTAAATGATGAATTAAATTCAGATGATAATGCCCTGTAGATTCACAACCGAGAAAGATTTTTTGAGCATCGGTAGAACTTTTGGCAAAGTTCAATTGCTTGACGAAGAAATTCAGTCCATGTTTGTTGTTAGGAAATTCAAACGGTTTTACAATAATGTCGCCCAAGAAATTAACTGTTGATGTCTTGTGATTAAATTTTCCAATTTCAATTGGCACATAAAGAAGTTGTTGGGGTTTATACATTGACAAAGTTTCTTTGAGTGTCTGGTTATTATTGCGATAAATATTTTGGTTTTTCATTGTTTTTGTACCTCCTTGAGTTAGATTATTCCAAAATCAAATTGAGAAAATCTAATTTCCGGGGTGGATCTCTAATGATATTCATATGTAGGATTATACAAAATTTATCCAAAAGGGGGTTATGAGTATAGTAAAAAGAACATTTCTTTTTATTATACCAG
>JAZDKR010000027.1:0-18188 GCA_043802785.1 Elusimicrobiota bacterium | reverse complement strand
ACAACAAGAAAAATGTTTTTTGGCAAAAGCCACCACATCACAGCAGATAAGAGCGTAGCAAAAGTTCCTGGTGCTTTCGGAATATATCCGACACCAAAACCCGTCGCAAAAAATTTTATCAAAAAGTTATTCATAGTACAGGAAAGTATAAAAACATAGCCACGGAGAACACGGAACGCACGGAAAAAGCGAGTAGTCCTATAATTTTTTCCGTGAATATCTGTGATTTCCGTGGCAAATGCCATTGACTCTGTTACGAAATTTCCTCAAAAAAAAGGTATTTGTGTTTGAAAATATAACTTAATCCCGAAATTAGCGTGAGGATTGTAGTTATGAACATTAACACAAAAGGTGTGAGTTTAAGAGCAGGAATTGTGTGTGAATCTATTTTGAGAAATTCCATAAACAAAGAGTTTATGCATAAAATTACAAGAATCGTAATAATTGTTATCATCTGTGTTGTGGTTTTGAATTTTCCAGAAAGTGCAGCAGGTATTATTATGTTTTTTGTTGCGGCAAGAGAACGCAACCCGGTTATAATAAATTCTCTGGAAATTATAGCAACAACCATCCACGAAGGAATGTAAAGTTCTCTGATTTCAACGAATGATATGAATGCCGCCGATACTAAAAGTTTGTCCGCCAAGGGGTCCATAAATTTTCCGAAATTGGTAACCGTTTTATATTTTCTTGCGAGATAGCCGTCTACCGTATCCGTTATGGATGCAGCTACAAAAATAAGCAACGCTGCCATCCGCATATAAAACTCATCGTAAATCATAAAAAATATGAAAAACGGAACAAGCAAAATTCTTAAAAGAGTAACTTTATTTGCAAGATTCATTATTGATTACCTTTTTACCGAGCGACCTTCATGGCAGTTTTATGTCTCCGACCAATTTTCCTTTCGGAAGTTCAACAGGTGTTCCGTTTAGAGAAACCGTTATTCCGGATAAGTTTCCTATTCGCAAACTAAATTGCTCTGTCGACTCAAAAGTTTTTATTGCGTTCGGCGGAATAATGCCTTCAAAAATCGGATTTTCACCTTCTTTTATTCGTATCCATACATTATCAGTCGTTTGAATTTCAAGATGATTCTTTTTGATTGCGATCTTCTCGGAAGTCGTTTCCAAAGTTTTATCAGATTTTACAATAGTTGAAATAATTTTAATTAAGCCCAATAGAAACACTATTCCAACTACCGTTATTAAAACAGGGACGATTTTTATTTTTATGGTTTTTTTAATAGGAGCACCATTAATTCTTACGATAGTAATTTTTGGAAATTGTATTGGATTTGATTTTTTGTATTCGGAAATAATTTCATCGGAATTTAGTCCCAATACGACAGAGTAATTTCGTAAAAACCCCAAAGTCATTACTTCTGCTGGGATATCAGAAAATTTGTTTTCTTCGATAGAATGGAGATATTTTACACCAATCAATGTTTTCGCTGAAATATCCTCAACTGATAGTCCCAGATTCTGTCTTGTTTCTCGTAATTTTGAACCAATATCCATATGAAATCACGTGAATTGACGCTAATCTAACGCTAATATTCGCTAATATTAGCGTTGTTTT
Organism: Elusimicrobiota bacterium; assembly: GCA_043802785.1. Classification (GTDB taxonomy): domain Bacteria; phylum Elusimicrobiota; class UBA8919; order UBA8919; family UBA8919; genus JAZDKR01. The sequence continues at coordinate 16,607 of JAZDKR010000027.1, read as the reverse complement.
TCTTATTCGCGTCAATTCGCGTTTCCTAAAATTATTTGTGCACCTTCCGGAATTTTGAATTTGAAAAATGAATCTTTTATGCCCTTGTTTGTTTTTATATCCGATATTTTTACCGTTGAAGTAACTGTGTTGGACTTCATTTCAATTTTTTCACAAAGATATGTTTCTTTTGAAATCCACAGTTTTGTTTTCGTATCCTGCATCTTATTTTTCATCGTTAGTAAAAGCACAAAATATTTTTTCGTTTCGTCGTTTTCTGAAAGTAAAACATAATAATTATTCTTTAATTCGGAAATCGTGGATGAAAAATTAAATATTCCTTTTGGAAAGTTTCCTTTTTCGGACAGCGTTTTACAATCGTCAATCATAACCCGATTAAACTCTTTCTTGTAAAAAAATATCTTTTTGCCGTCGGCAACAATGATTTGTTTTTCCGGTTTTGTGTGTTCAATCTTAAATAAATCTGGTTTTTTGAAAACTGTCTCTCCCATGCTATTTGATTTTTCCTGTGTAAGTGTGATTGAAATTTCCTGTTTGAATGAAAATGAAATATCAGAAATTTTCAAGTCCGCTTCTTCCATTTTTTTAAGGACATTCTCTGTTGTAGTAGCAAAAAGACAGAGAGTAAGAGAGTAAGAAAGTAAGAGAGTAAGTAATAAAAATTTTCTCATTGTTTTTTTAGAAACTCCTCAATTTTATCTGTAAAAACTTCCCACCTGTTTGTGCCTTCCGGTTTTTGTATAAAACCCTCAACTTCTAATCGGCTTAAAACATCTGCGGAGCGATTGCCGAATCCATTTGATTTCAACAAATCGTAAGAAATTCTTTTTCTTTCAAGTGCGAGTTTCAACGCATCAACCAATTCTTTTCTTGATTCCTCCGACACTTCTTTTTTTTTCAGTTGCGACAATCGTCTCAAAAATATCTTCATAATCCGGTTTTGCCTGATTGCTTATAAATTTTACAACCCTTTCAATCTCGCGAAGCGAAACATAATTTCCTTGTAGCCGCATCGGCCTTGAATAACCGGTAGGAAGGTAAAGCATATCGCCTCTTCCCAATAAATCTTCGGCACCGTTGACATCCAAAATAACGCGAGAGTCGGTTTTTGACAGAACTTGAAACGCAATTCTTGACGGAAGGTTTGCCTTTATTACGCCGGTAATAACATCCACCGACGGTCGCTGTGTTGCAAGAATAAGATGAATTCCAACTGCCCTCGCCATCTGTGCAAGTCGTTGGATGTTTTCTTCTACTTCACTAATGTTGTATAGCATCAAATCGGCAAGTTCGTCAATTATTACGACGATGTAGTACTCTTTTTTCCCGCCCTCTTTTGCCATGAGTTCGTTATAGCCGTTGATGTTTCTTACCGATTTCTTGGCGAATGTTTCATAACGATGCTCCATAACTTTAACCAAAAGTTTTAGTGCGTTTGCCGCTTCTTTGGCATCGGTAATAACAGAGACATCTTCAGGTTTTTTCCCTGGAACATAAAGATGAGGAATGTCTTCATATATCGGAAGTTCCAGTCGTTTTGGGTCAATCAGAAGAAATTTTAACTCGTCGGGTCGCGCCCTGAAAAGCAATGAAATGATTATTGAGTTGATGCAGACCGATTTTCCGCTTCCCGTTGCACCAGCTATTAAGAGGTGCGGCATTGGCACCAAATCGCCACAGAATGGTTCACCCGCGGTTGTTTTTCCGAGAGCGAATGTTAGAAGTGCTTTTGATTCAGCGAATTTTTTTGATGTGATTATATCTTTTATACCGACAATCGTCTGTTTGGGATTTGGGATTTCTATTCCGACGGCGGACTTTCCGGGGATTGGGGCAAGCACCCGTATTGATTCCGTTTTCATTGCTAAAGCGATATCGTTTGAAAGGTTTATTATTGAACTGACTTTTGTGCCGGGTGCAAGAAAAATGTCGTATCTTGTTATAACAGGTCCCGGATTTATCGAATCAATTGTTGCAGAGATGTCAAAATCGGCGAGCGTTTTTATAAGTTTATCTGCACAGGCACGGAGTTCATCCTCTACTACCTGTGTTTCAACTTTTTTTGGTTCATCTAAAAGTTCGGGTGACGGCAGTTCATATTCCATCTTTTTTTCTTTCGTCTGAAAAACTTGGCCAGATTTAATTACAGATTTTTCTGTTATGATTTTTGGTTTTTTTTGTTGTTCCTCGCCAAAAATAAATCCCTGCCCGATGGATGGCTCGCCTCGCTGCGAAGCGGGCAGGTGGGCGTCTCTGGTGGGAAATATTTTCTGTTCTTCCTTTTTAATTTCAACAGGTTTAGGCACAATAACTCTCGGCAATTCTTTGGATTTTCCACCTTCGTCGGGTGCAACTTCTAATAATTTCCGTTTTCTTTTTTTTCCGAATTTTGACAAAAAATCGGAAAAATCGTCAAAAGAAATTCCCGTCGTGAGAAAAACGGATATAATCAAAACGCCAAGTGAAAGAACCCATCCGCCAAAAGTTCCAATGGTTTTTTTAACGGCTATCTCAGAGTATTTGCCTATGAACCCGCCGAAATTTTTTTCAGGTGTATCTCCAGTTGCCAAAGAAAGAATAGTGCACAGCGACGATAAAATCAAGATATCCGAAACAAGTGTTATACTTGCGGCGTTAAGTTTTTTATTAAGAAGAAGTTTTGTTCCTATCCAAAGAATTACAATCGGAAGAATATACGATGCTTTGCCAAAAACAATCAAAAGATATTTTCTTATGTAAAGTCCTAAAATTCCAGATTGTAGTGGAAAAAAAAGAAACCACAAAAAAAGAACTCCTGTTGTCAACAATATAAACCCGCGAATATCATTTCTTTTCATAAACTAACGCTAAACTGACGCTAAACTTAGAAAAACCCGCAGAACTGACGCAAAACTATTTTGCGTCTGTTTTGCGTCCCTTTTTGCGTCTGTTTTGCGGTTCTTTCACAAAAACATCAGTCCTAAAATACCGACCGTCCAGAGATAATACGAAAATGTATGAAATTTTTTGCCGATAATGATTTTTGATAGAATGTAAAGTGCTAATATTCCAGAAACGACGGCGACAATTCCGCCTGCAAGAATGTTTGTGTTAACAGAAAGATTTTTAAGTCCTAATAATCCCGCACCGAGAATCGCAGGAATAGATAAAAGCATTGAGTATTTGAACGCCCAGTTTCTATTGAACCCTAACAAAAGTGCGACAGAAATTGTAATTCCTGCTCGTGAAATTCCCGGCATTATTGTTATACCCTGAAACAGACCGACCAGCAAGAAATCTGTGATTTTTGTATTTGAGTAATTTTTATCAGTGGCGTCTAATTTTGAGCCCGCTTTGCTGAATGAGGATAACCACAGAATAAAACCCGTCACAATCCACATTGCGGCAACTGTTTTCGGTTGGGAAAATTTATTCTCAAAAAAATCCTTAAATAAAAGTCCTATGACTGCCGTCGGAACAGAGCCAATTATAATTCCTATTAAAGTTTTTAGTCCGGATTCGCTTTTTCCAAAAATTCCTTTTAAGATTTCCAAAATATCATTTTTGAAAAAAATCAAAACAGCAATTAGCGTGGCAAAATGCAAAAAAACATCAAACTCAATCTGATTACCAACATTTAACAATTTTTGGAATATTACAAGGTGACCGCTTGATGATACAGGAAGAAATTCGGTGAGTCCTTGGACGAGCCCGAGAAAAGCAGATTCAAAAAATGTCATTAGAGTTATAAAGTTATAAAGTTATAAAGTTATAAAGTTATAACTCTAAAACCATATAACTTGTTTACTTTTTTAAGGAAATTTTGTAGCCCTTTGCGTATTCAACAACATTAATCTTTTCTTCGCGTGCAAGCCATCCGATTCCCATGTAAAGAACCGTGTTGGTAATGCCCAGTGCAGATTTAAGTTTCAGAGCTGTTACTTCGCTGTTTTTGCTGAGATATTTCCAAATTTGCCCAGCAGTAGTACCGATTTCATCTACCATAAAAATCACCTCCTGTTAACGACAGAATTAAGAAGTCAGGATTAAGGATTAAGTAGTAAGAATTAAGTAAAAACTTAATCCTTACCGCTTATCACTTACCACTTAATCCTGTCTCTATAACGTTTTTACCAAAAAGAGTACCTCTCCAGCGGATACTGATTTACCGTTTACTGCGAGTATTTTCAGTATTTTATATTTTACATCCGCTTTTATTTCGTTCATAACCTTCATTGCCTCAATTATGCAGAGTGTTGTTCCTTCCTCCACGGTATCCCCATCGTTAACAAATGGCGGCATTCCGTGTTTGCTTGCTGCATAAAAAGTACCAGATAAAGGCGATTTTATGCTTTCGGTGTTGCAAAACTCATCCTCTTTTTCCGATAATGGCTCTCGTTTTACGGCGAAATGTGACTTGTCCGTTTTCCGCCTTATGAGGATTTTTATACCGCTGGAATCAAATTCCAGTTCGGACAGCCCTTCCACTTTCATAAACTCAAATGCGGAAAGGATTTCCGCCCTATTAGAGTTCACATTAACAGGGTTTATTTTTTTTCCATTTCGTGCATTGCCTGTTTTTTCGAGAGGTTGATTCTGCCCTGCTTGTCTATTTCCATTACCTTCACCCATATTTCGTCACCTAAATTTACTACATCCTCAACTTTTTCTACCCGTTTTTCATCCAACTGTGAAATGTGAACAAGTCCATCTTTGCCGGGAAGGATTTCCACGAATGCACCGAAATTCATAATTGATGCAACTTTTCCTTTATAGAGTTTGCCAACTTCTACATCGGCAGTAAGATATTCTATCATCTGTTTTGCGAGGTTCAGGGATTTGTCGTTCTCGGCGGAGATAAAAATTCTACCATCGTCTTCAACATTTATTTCTGCCCCTGTTTCCTGAATTATTTTTCTGATTGTTTTTCCGCCGGCACCGATTACATCTTTTATTTTTGAAATGCTAACCGTCATGGTAATCATTTTTGGTGCATATGAAGATAGTTCGCTCCTCGGCTGTGAAATTGCTTTATCCATAATATCAAGAATTGTAAATCGTGCCTTTTTTGCAGCATCCAAGACCTCTTCAATCACTTTTATTTCAATAGAATCAATTTTTATGTCCATCTGTATTCCGGTAATTCCAATTCTGGTGCCTGCAACCTTTAAGTCCATATCGCCGAAATGATCCTCAAGTCCCTGAATGTCAGTTAGAACAACATGTTTTTCGTCGGCAGTTATAAGTCCCATTGCAATTCCGGCAACCGCAGATTTTATCGGAATTCCGGCATCCATCAAAGATAGCGACCCGCCACACACCGTTGCCATAGACGAAGAACCATTTGATTCCAAAATGTCGGAAACGATTCTTATAGCATATGGAAATGTTTCTTCCGACGGTAAAACCTTTTCTAGTGATTTTTCGGCGAGTGCTCCGTGACCGATTTCACGTCGCCCGGGACCCCTTTCCGGTTTTACTTCGCCCACTGCAAACGACGGAAAATTGTAGTGAAGCATAAATCTTTTTTTGTATTCGCCGATCAGTTCGTCCATTATCTGCATATCACGTGGTGTGCCGAGTGTTACTGTTGCTAATGCTTGTGTTTGTCCCCGCGTAAAAATAGCAGAGCCATGAGTTCTTGGAAGCACACCAAGTTTACAATCGATAGATCTTATTTCATCAGGTTTTCTACCGTCTGAACGTACTCCTTGATTGACTATCATATTTCTCGCTGCCTGTTGCATTAAATCCTCAACAACTTGTTCAACATCGTTTCCTTTTTCGGGAAATTTTATTTTTAGTTCCGTTTTTATTTCTGCAAATTTTTGTTCCCGCTCTTTTTTCTCGTGAATCCGCACTGCTGCTTCAATTTTTTCCTTATAATTTTTGATGATTTCTGATTTTATAGTTTCATCAATTTTAGGAATTTCAAAAACAGGCTTATTTATATTCAGAAATTCTTTTTGATATTTTAACAATTCAGGAATATATTTCAAACCAAAGTTAATTGCAGAAATTATCGTCCCTTCATCTGTTTCGTCCGGGCCGCCTTCCATCATAACAATACCCTTTTCCGTCGCGGAAATTATAATGTCTATATCGGATGTTGCCCTTTGTGTGTAAGTCGGATTTATTACAAACTCGCCGTCTATTCGGCCCACCCTTACCGCTGCAACTGGTGTTGTAAATGGAGCATTGGACTGTAATAGTGCCGCCGACACGCCAATAACAGACAAAACATCGGAATCATTTTCAACATCGGAGGAAAGAAGAGTAATGCCAACTTGTGTGTCATAATGATACCCTTTTGGGAAAAGCGGTCTGATGGTTGTGTCAACAATACGGGATGTAAGTATTTCTTTTTCGCGAGGTCTCCCCTCTCTTTTAAAAAATCCGCCGGGAATTTTTCCAGCAGCATAAGTTCTCTCTCTGTAATCAACAGTTAATGGAAGAAAATCTACGCCCGTTCTTTCCAATGGAGCAGTATTTACCGTTGCCAAAACCACTGTGTCACCATATTGAACAGTTACTGCACCTTGCGACTGTTTTGCAATTTCACCTGTTCCCAAAGTAAGTGTTTTACCGCCAATGTCAATTTTGATTTCTTTCATTTTCTCCTCTTTTTGCCACAGAAAACACAGAAGTTTTTTCCTGTGATCTCTCCGTTTTTATTCCGTGCACTTTGTGGTTCTTCTCTGTGCACTCTGCGGCCTCATTTTTATTTTCGTAAATCCAATTTTTCTATAATCGCCGAGTAGCTTTTCGGGTCGGTTTTTTTAAGATAACTTAAAAGTTGCCTTCTTTTGCTTACCAACATCAAAAGTCCTCTGCGGGATGCATGGTCTTTCGGATATTTTTTGAAGTGGTCTTCAGTAAGACGGTTTATCCTTTCCGTCATAATAGCAATCTGAACATTCGGCGAGCCAGTGTCAGTCGGGTGAATCTTGTTTTCTTCCAAAATTTTCTTTTTTTCCGATTTGTTAATCATTTAATTTACCTCCAAAAACGACAGAATTACTAAGCCCTTTTTCAACAGTCCCATTATACAAAAAAAAAAAGTAAAGTCAAGTTTTTTATTTATCCTGCCACATTAATTTTATGGGGTGAGTGACGGGACTCGAACCCGCAGCCTCCTGGGCCACAGCCAAGCGCTCTAACCGTTGAGCTACACCCACCATTTAACGACAGTAATTAGTAATTAGTGATTAGTTAAAGGATTGAAATTATACTTTGCTGTTTTGCTAATAACTACCCACTATTTACCAATAACTGCTTTTCTGTCGCCCCTGGTCTGTGAGATACAGGGACACTCTCATTTTTCTCTTACAAATATCACTCCTTGCCAGTTATCGCTAGGAGGATTTTTGGTAAACCCCTTGCACCGTTCAATAATAATCTTCGTCGGTTTATCATTTGGGTCAAGTTTCTTAGCTTTTTCAAGAAACATAATCGCTTCATTCCATTCCTTATGAAAATACAATTCTATACCTTGATTGAACAAATCAAGAAAATATTTTTTCTCTTCTGAAAGCGAACTATTTAAACATACAAGTTCATAGATAGACATACATATATCTTTCCCCTTGACACATACCATATCTATTTTTCTTGTAGCAATTCTATCTTTCACCAATTTATATGTACTTTCGCTTATAATGATTTTTGTTCCATAAATTTTATTAAGATCTTCAATCCTATTTGCTATATTTACATTATCTCCAAAAACTGTGTAGTCAAACCGCTCTTCATATCCAAAGTTTCCAACAATTACTTCCCCAGTATTAATTCCAATTCTTGTGTTTAACACAGGATTACCTATCTTTTCCAGATTGTTATTCATTTTAAGCAGAAATTCTTGACACTCTAATGCGGCAAGTGAAGCTTTATAGGCGTGATCCGTAATATCATTTGGTGCACCCCAGAAAGCCATCACTGCATCGCCTATGTATTTATCTATTGTCCCCGAATGTTTCATTATAATATTTGTCACACCAGCAAAATATTCTTTCATATAATTAGCAACTTGCTCTGCTACAATTTTTTCTGATATATTTGTAAAATCTGCGATGTCTGAAAAAAATATTGTGAGATTTTTTCTTTCTCCTCCAAGAACGGCTTCTTTATTAAGACGGATAAGATGAGCAACCAAATCAGATGGAACATACTTCTTAAATGAACGTATGCTTGTTTTCATATTATCTTCGGCATTTTTCATGCTTATAATTTCTTTAAACCATGTTTTAATTTCTATATTTGTATCCATGTTGAGTTCTTTTATCTGCGACATATCTCTTTCTAATAATGTGAGTGGTTCTGCAATTTTTTTGGATATAACTGCACCCATACTGGCAAAAATAAAAATCATAACTATTACAACAAAAATGATGTTAAAAAAAACCTTTTTCTCGCGTTCTAATATGGTTTTTGCAGAAATATCAATTCCTATAACACCATCAAATTTACCACTTTTTGTATATATCTGAGCAAAACCAGACATCCATGTGCCCCATTTATCGGTTGAAAATTCTCTATAAACCCATACTTTATTTGTTTTATTAAAAGCGGGTTCAAGACCATTGTCTTTATATAAATCCCCTAAGTGACTGATATTTTTGGGATCTTCCTCGGCATCAACAACAAATACATAATTTTTGGCACTAATCCGTCGCATAGTGTACACATATCGAATATCTGTCCCACTATCTCTTATTTCTTGCAAGGTTTTTTTTATTTTTTTATACGCTATGCTGGATTCCTGCTCGGGCTTACCCAATGTTGCGTGCATATCTGCGTCAATCCTTGCCACCCCAATAGATGCAATATCATGAAGTCGTGTTGCAAAATCATTTCGCATTGTTTTCCGCATACTAACAAACAAAATTGTACCAACACTAACGGACGTAATAATAACAATTAATGTAAAAATTGTTCCAAGAATGAAACATATACTAAAACATCTTTTTTTCATAATTAGTATTAAAATTCTTTTCCTACTACAATGCCAACATTCACAACTGTTGGCTTATCTACTTGTTTGCTTAACCTATTGTTCAATATTCTATTTATCTCAAGATGTGGTTTTATATAAAATTTTAACGGCAATTCGTCGGTAAATGAAAATGACCCAATAACAGTATTCAAGGTGGTTTTGCTTACATCTAAATAAGTGTCAACAAATTTAGATGAACCATAACCTGCTGATACTGATCCATTCATAGATAATCTACTACTTATTTTATGTTCTAATTCCATACCTAGTGCCGCATAATAGGAACCTGAACACTTCATAATATCAAAGGAATGTTCAGTGTAAATATTAATTAGTCCGAGAGGGTAAGAAATTTTTAAACTGCTTTCTCCTGTAGTCGGAGATTCTTCTTGATTTGGATAAGAATAAATATTTATTGATGGCTCAAAACTAATTTTCTGCCATTCATATACATATAAAAGTGTAAAATCTGTTTCGTCGATTTTACCCTGATTGTATTCGTTACCAGCAATAAAATTACTCCAAATAGAAAATGTAAAGTCGTTCAATGAAAACCATACTGATGGTTGTATCACGGGCACATCATTATAAATAATTCCTCGCCATACATATTTAGAATTATAGTCCGCATCAATTCCGCATAGCACTACATTTGATTCCTCCGCATCGGAATTACTTAAAAAAATAAAACCAACGATTAATAGATACTTAAGCCAACTTAAACTATATCTAATCACACATTTTAAGATTTTCATTTTGTCAGCATACCGTATTATCAGACAAAACAAGCGGCTTCGTCGCAAAATTACGCATCGGCTTCAGTTTCCGATACTACAAAATATAAATGTCATCGGCATATTTTATTGCCAATTTCCATATATCTAATTCCTCTAATCTAATCATAAGTCGTCAACCATTAGATATTTGCTCCGTGCCATTTGCTACTTCATGCGTCCCTGGCCTGATTCGAACAGGCGACCCTCTGCTTAGCTTACCACTCCAAATTACTTTGGCTCCCAATACTTAATTGGAATTGTGGTCTGGACTATGTCTTCACCATTTCAGGTGCGCGGCGTATAGTCTCTGAGGACTCGCTTTCAATAACGAGATATGAATTTGCCCACTTAACCTGTTTATTCTGATTGTTAGAAGGTTTTTCAAAGCGAATTACTTTAGGACAATTTTTTGTATTGGGTACGTAAAGAACCGTTTCTTTTTCTGGACAATAAATAGCATAATAGTCAAAATCACCATTATTATATTTTCTTGTGTGGGTTCCATGTTTGTCTGCCCAACTTGTCCTGAATTTAACATCTACCACGCCGTTGCTTTTTAACTTGGCGAACTTAGCCTAAACCTTAAGTAACCTGCCATTTTTCAGAACTGCAACCAAATCGTAAGGTTGGTGTTCTGATAGTGGCAGACATGGCACATGTCCTTTTGTTACAAGGTCAGCAATAACTTTTGCTAAACCTATATCCGCTTTAAATTTCGTGTGGTGCAAATTCACCTCCTTATTGAAAGATTGCCTGCAAATATTCCGGAAAATATCCGGAGTTCCTTGCATACAGCCGCGTCCACCTTATGTGTTTCGTTTCCACATAAAGGCTCCTATGCTGAAGGCAGATGCTCTATCCAGCTGAGCTACAGGGACACTGAAACCAATTAAAAATTAAAAATGTAAAATTAAAAAATTCATTCAGCCGCTGCTTTCTCATATTCTTCCGATAAAATTTTAATGAGTTCTTTAACGGAGAGAATTTTATCTACACGATATGCATTTGCTCCTGCAAAGCAAAACCCTTCTTCAATATTTCCTTGTTTGGCATTGGTCAGGGCAAGAGCAATGCAGTATGGTGCTTCTCGGAATTCACAAGTTTTCAGGCATCTGCAGGGACACTTAAATGGTTTTCTGATACCGTTAGAAACGTCCTCAAGAAATTTATTTTTTATTGCCCTTCCCGGCATTCCTACAGGACTGTCAATTATGATAATGTCCTCTTTTGTACATCTTACGAACGCCTCTTTAAATTTTACTGAGGCATCACACTCATATGTTGCAACAAATCTGGTTGCCATCTGCACTCCAGCGGCTCCCAACTTTATGAATTTATAAATATCCGCTCCTGTGTAAATACCGCCTGCTGCAATTACCGGAATATTTTTATTAAATTGTTTTTCAAAAATTTTTATTTCGGAAATAACTTCCGGCAGTATTTTTTCTAATGCATAATCAGGATGAGCAATCTGCTCTTTCTTGAAACCGAGATGCCCTCCTGCTAAAGGTCCTTCCACAACAACAGCATTGGGGACTTCGTTGTATTCTTTTGCCCAATATTGAAATATAATTTTTGTGGCGCGCTGTGAAGATACTATTGGAACAACTTTAGAAAAAAACTTTTTTATTCTGTCAGAAGGTAATGTTTTCGGAATTTTTAGCGGAAGCCCCGCACCAAGAAAAATTAAATCTGCTCCTTCGTCCACGGCAACTAACGCAAGATCATCAGAATCTGAAAGAGCCACAAGTATATTTACCCCGATAAGACCGTCTGTCGTTTCCCTTGCTTTTCTTATTTCTTTTATCAGTGCTCTCTTGTTCGTTCCTCTGTAATTTGTGTTAAAATCAGGCTCAAGCATACCAATGCCAGCAGTACCAATAACCCCTATGCCGCCTTCATTTGCCACCGCCGCAGCCAACACGGATAAAGAAATCCCGACACTCATTCCACCCTGAATGATTGGTATTTTAGATTCAAGTTCACCTATTTTTAATTTTGGAAAGTTTTCTAAATTCATAAAATATCTATACGCTCCTTTCGGGGTGACAGGACTTGAACCTGCGGCCTCTTGCTCCCAAAGCAAGCGCTCTAGCCAACTGAGCTACACCCCGACATCAAGTAATTATTCAACTTTAGAACCTGCTGCCTTCCCGATTCCAATCGGGACGCTCTATCCAACTGGGCTACACCCCGGATAAATACAATTATAAATTAAAAATTGAAAATTGTCAATCAATAAATACCTAATTTTTCCAACTCGTTGAAAGAACCTTTGCGAATGCTGTTGACTATTCTTTCCAATTTTTCTTTTTCAAGTGGTGTGCACTGAAAATTTATGCCGGTGAGCCATTCTTGCTCTACCTCGGCAGATTTGCCAGTGGAAACCATTCTGGAGTATGTGCTTTTTCCGGAAAACATAAATTTGTACCTGTCCCTTACCTCAAACTTGAAATTGTAAAGATGGTCTTTTTCTATGTATTTGTTACCCTTGAAAAGTGCGCCACCTGCACTTAAATCCAAGAACCTTCCCCTTGTTATCAATTCGTTTGTGGCAGGTTCATATACTTCTGCAAGTATTAAAATTGTTACGCGAACATTTTTTCTCTGAAGCATTTTAGCAAACCACCATATGAAATTTAGCCACGAATCTCGTCAAGGCGGGACGAATTGTCACTAATAATGTCACAAAAAATAGATTGAGATTAAGAAAATCCTTGCTTAATCTTAATCTTAATCTGCCGTTCCTTTCAATCTGCTGTTCTCTGTGTTAATTCGTGGTTACGAAGTTTTTTTGATAATTCTTTTTGCTTTTTTGAAGGCAATTGCTCTGTGACTTATTCCGTTTTTTTGAACGGTAGTAATTTGAGCATAAGTTTTTTTAAGTTTTGGATAATAAAAAACAGGGTCATAACCAAAGCCATTGAAACCTTTTGATTCTGTAGTGATATAACCTGAAACAACGCCTTCAACAGTTTTTATTTTACCGTTTGGAAAAATTATTGCTACAACTGTTCTAAATCTTGCTTTTCGTTTTTTGTATGGAACATTTGATAAAAGTTTAAGCAGTTTTTTGTTGTTATCGGCATAAGTACAGTTTTTCCCTGCAAACCTCGCAGAATAAACGCCCGGTTTTCCTTCAAGCATTTTTACTTCCAGCCCGCTGTCGTCTGAAAGTGTCGTTATTTTTGCAATTTTAAAAATTGCTTGCGCTTTTTTTATTGCGTTTTCTTCCAGTGTTTTTCCATCTTCAATTATTTCCGGAAATTTGTCCCGATTTATCGGAACAAATTTGAAATTTTTACCGAGAATTTTTTTTATCTCTTTTATCTTATCTTTATTCTGTGTAGCGAGAACGATTTTATATTTTTTGTATAACATTTTTTTATTTTAACTTCCTAAATTCTTTATAACTTCCCCTATTTTTTTCCTCTTATTCTCTGTTTCCTGAAATTTCTGTTTTATCCGTTCCACTTCTTCTGGATTTGCCTTTTCTATGAAATTTTTATTTGACAATTTTGTATCATAAATTTTTAGTTCCTGATTTATTTTTGCTAATTGTGTCTCGAGTCGTTTCCTTTCCTTATCAAAATCAATTTGTCCCTCCAAAAGAACAAAGATTTCAATATCGCCGACAATTGCAGATGCCGATAGTTCAGGTTTTTGTGAAGTTTTTGTAAAAGTTATATCCTTTACTTTTGCAAGTAAGTTTATGTGTTGTCTGTTTTCAGAAACAATTTTTTCCGTTTCTTCCGAAGATATTTTTATTACGATATCCACCGTATCCGATAGTTTTATATTCATAACGGAACGGATGTTTCTTATGGCAGTGATTATATCTATAACTTTCTGGATTTCCTTTTCCGCCGTTTCGTCAATTTTTGTTATGTCAAATTTAGGATAATCGGAAACCATAAGATATTTATTTTGTTTTTGTAAGTTCTGAAAAATTTCTTCCGTGATAAATGGCATTATTGGATGGATAAGTTTTAATATATTTTCGAGAACTTCAAAATGAACTTTTTGTGCTGTCAGTTTTAATTTTTCGTCTGTTCCGTAAAGCCGAGTTTTTGAAAATTCAACATACCAATCGCAATATTTTGACCGGATGAATTCGTATAAAAGCCGAGATGCTTCTGACGGATTATAATTTTCTATTGCCTTCGTAACATTTTTTATTGTTAAGTTTAACTCTGATAAAATCCATTTGTCGGTTGATTCTAAATTAGGAGATTGCCGAGTAGGTTCGCCTATGGCGAAGGAGATTGCCGAGTAGGTTCGCCTATGGCGAAGGAGATTGCCGAGTAGGTTCGCCTCTGGCGAAGGAGATTGGGGAACATTCATTAAGACAAACTTTGAAACATTCCATAATTTGTTTGCAAAATTTCTTGCCATAATGAAATGCTCGTCGGCGATTTGCATATCTCTACCAGGTATCCCTTGGTATGCAAGGGCAAATCTTAAAGCGTCGGTACCATATTTTTCCATAATTATCAAAGGGTCAATAACATTGCCTAATGATTTTGACATTTTTTTGCCATGAGAATCTCTGACAATTCCGTGGATATAAACATCTTTGTAAGGTACTTCGTTTTTGAATTCCAATCCCAACATAATCATTCTTGCAACCCACAGATAAAGAATTTCGTGGCCAGTAACCAAAACATTTGTCGGGTAATAGTAATCTAAATCAGTTCTCGGGTTCTCGGGTTCTTTGGTTCTTTGGTCAACTCGTGAACTCGTGAACTCGTGAACTCGTGAACCGTCTTTATCTGGCCAGCCGAAAACAGACATTGGCCAAAGTGCCGACGAAAACCAAGTATCCAACACATCTGAATCCTGTGTTAAATTAGTATCCCCACAATTTGGACATTTTTCCGGTTTTTCCACAGAAGGTATTGGTGAACAAGAAGTTTGTTCATATGTTGATGAGATTGCTTCGCCGAAGGCGAACCTACTCGGTTCGGCTTCACCTCGCAATGACTTTACTCGTGAACTTGTGAACTCGTGAACTCGTGAACTATTTTTACAATACCACAATGGTATTCGATGTCCCCACCATATCTGTCGAGAAATGCACCAGTCCTTCAAATTTTCAAGCCAGAGAAGATACGGTTTCAGCCACTTTTCAGGGAAAAATTTTGTTTTCCCATTTTTCGCTGACTCAATTGCCCGCTTTGCCATATCCGACATTTTCAGAAACCATTGCTCGGAATTAAACGATTCAACAATTGTGTCACAGCGATAACATCTTTTTTTGGGACCGATGTAATTTTCCTCTTTTTCAAGAAATTGTTTTTCTTTGAGCATCTCTATCAAAATTTTTCTTGCTTCGTCCCTATCCTTTCCTATTATATCAGAGACCTCGTTATTTTCTATCAACTGTTTTTTTAGGTCAAGTATTATGTTTGATGTAATTTTTGCTTTTTTGTCAATCGCATCAATGTAGACAAGATTGTGTCTTTTTGCCATAGCGTCATCGTTAAGGTCGTGTGCTGGTGTAATTTTTACCGCTCCCGTTCCAAATTTCATATCAACCGTTTCGTCGGCAATTATGGGAATTATGCGATTAACAAGCGGAAGCATAGCGTTTTTGCCTATAAACTTTTTATATCTTTCATCGTTGGGGTTTACAGCAACTGCGGTGTCGCCCAGCATTGTTTCAGGACGGGTAGTAGCGACGACAATAAAGTCAGTTCTCGGGTTCTTGGATTCTTGGGTTCTTGGGTCAACTCGTGAACTTGTGAACTCGTGAACTCGTGAACTGTCTTCTAACGGATATTTAATATACCACAATTTTCCTTTTTCATCTTCCTGCTCTACTTCACTTTCATTTAATGCGGTTTCGCATCTCGGGCACCAGTCAACAAATCTCGTATCTCTATAAATCAGTCCTTTTTCATAAAGTTTGATGAAAGCATAATTTACTGCTTTTGCTCGCTTTTCGTCCATCGTAAATGCAATTTTATCCCAGTCGCAGGAGCATCCCAATTTTTTCAACTGACTTAAAATTGTGCCGCTGGTTTTTTGTGCCCAGTCCACCATAATTTTTGTGAATTCTTCTCTTGTGAAATCATCCCGTTTTTTGCCATTCTTTTTTAATTCCTTTTCAATAACATTTTGAGTGGCAATTCCACCGTGATCAGTTCCTGGAATCCAGCAAGCATTAAATCCATTCATTCTTTTAAAACGAATAATTATATCTTGCAAAAGATTGTTTAAGCCGTGTCCTATGTGAAGTGAACCGGTAACATTCGGCGGAGGAATTACGATGGTAAATGGAAC
The DNA here is from genome assembly GCA_043802785.1 of Elusimicrobiota bacterium. Taxonomy (GTDB): domain Bacteria; phylum Elusimicrobiota; class UBA8919; order UBA8919; family UBA8919; genus JAZDKR01. The sequence goes on along the minus strand of JAZDKR010000027.1, from coordinate 575 downwards.
CCTTTGGCTGTCCGGATCAGAATGAAAAAGTTTTTTTTCCTCCCACTCTTTCAACCATTTTGCTTCCACTTCTTTCGGTTCGTAAATTTTAGAAATTTCCATAAAAGATGATTTGAACAGATAAAAAACTGATGCCGATGGAGTAAATCAGTCCGTCATTCTGAGGTCGCCTCTGGCGACCGAAGAATCTCATCCCGTCGGACTCGAGATTCTTCCCCCGCATCAAGTGCGGGGTCAGAATGACTATTCGGATACTTTTTCAACAATTTTAGTATATCAAATTTTCTCTTAAAAATCAACCCCGCGTATCAAATCATGTATAATCTAACCCAAGGGGTCATCGTCAAATCATGTATAATCTAACCCTGAAGGGAGGGTTAGATTATGAAATTAGAATTCAAGATGAATTACTTTAAAAGTATTTATCACCGGTATCACAAAGCATCTCGCATACAGAAAAGCAGAATTCTTGATGAGTTTTGTAATGTCTGTAACTACAACCGTAAATATGCCATATGGCTGCTGAACAGTCCGCCCAAAGAGAAAAAATTTAAACCAACAAGAAAAAGAAATTT